>JACPRP010000042.1 GCA_016189905.1 Chloroflexota bacterium
GAGATCGACCACCCGTCGCCAGCATCCCGAACAACCTCCCGAAAGAGGTGTCCCTCAAGCACGTATTTGGATAAGACATTGTCGAGTCCTCCTACTTGTCGCGGTCTTCAATTGGTACCTATCTTGCAGCGAAAGAACACTGTTGGCGTGAGCTATCCGATGTAGGTGATCAGAAATGGAAAGCAAGGTGAGCACTGATTCATCAAAGTCAACTGGCGCGTTCCTGATCGCCATAACTGGTATCGGTTTGATCGGCTATGCTGGTCTGTTCATAGCTCAGAACTTCGTCGGGCTCATCGAGATCGGGATACAGCCGGCCGAAGTGGGCGTGACTCGAGAACAGATCCAGGCCTTCTCTCAATCGCTGCACGACTACATCAGCCACGTGCAGATCGCCCTCGGCGGCTTCATAGCTTCGACCGGACTGGCGCTGGCCATCATGGCCTGGTACGGCGTTCGGAGAGGAGAGGCTTGGGCCTGGTGGGGCGTCGTGCTGACGACAGTTGCGTGGGCGGCTATCGCTACCCCGTTTCATTACGTCTACGGCTACGGCTCTCTCGCCCATCTCGGCCCCACCTACCTCGCGCTGGTTCTCGTGGCGATCGGCGCCTATCTGGCCAGGCCGTGGCGCTGAAAGCAATCGCCAGCTTACACCATCGTGAAACATCATGGCCATGCGCTACTACTCGATACACTGTCCATTGGCTGAGATGCGAGACTGCAGTCAGGCCGTGGCAGTGGTAATCGGTATGCTCAGCGAAAGTGAGATTCTCCTTCGTCTAGAGTCGGACGCCACCCACAGGGCCTTGCGGCGGCTGATAATTGGTCGATGGCGAATTGCCGGCATCGATGTTCTGGCGATACGGCCCCGAGGGCCAATCGGCTGGCAGCCTATCCTTGGGCACAAAATTCTTACCTGCGGCCCGCAGATTTACCTGGTTGGCCAGCACTTGCTTGACGTAATCGTTGATCTGTTGCGCGGGCTCCAGCGCAATTGGTTTTGGCAATTGCTCGGGCCAGAGTTGCCGCCCGTCCTTGCCCTCATACTTGTTGTACAGCTCGTTCCAGATCCGCAGATGCTCCAGTTCCTCTGCCAGATGATCCTCCCAAACCCCCTTCATTTTGGGGTCGCGTTCCGTCTGCAAGAAACCGTGATAGGTGTAAATCTCGTTGTATTCGTGGTCGATAGCCATCTCCAGCCAACTGGAGCGGGGATCGATGATGGACTCGTACTGGCTGACGTGTTGCTCTTCGATCTGGCCGATCTCGGCATACAATTGTCTCGCCGCCTGGTCTTTGAGCCAGTAACCTTCGCTGGCATAGTATTGCCGCGTCTGCTGCTCGGGGGCCAGGATGCTCAAGGCGTGCAGCCTGGTTAACGGATCAGCTTTTCTGGCATCGAAGAAGTTGCGCAATGTGTCGCGGGGATGGAGATGCTCCTCCCAGGTCGGACGCCCGGGCTTGATCTCTACAAGCCTTCGCGTGATGCTGTTGGCATCCAGTCGCTCCAGGCGATCGAGCAGGATTGAGAATCGGAATAGGTGATCGTAGTCCTCCAGCAAGCCGTAATCGAAAACCTGTCGGATGTAAGGATCCGGCTCATCTTTGGCCGCGGCGGCTGTGATCGCCACGGCCAGGTGCTCGTAGGCGATAGTCAACTCCAGGATAGTAGTAGTCGGGTCGAATAGAAAAGATGCTTCGCTTCGATGCTGGTCTTCAGTGCGACGAATCAAGGCCACGGCCTCCCTGATTTCGTCGTTGTCGGTGTGCCGGGCCAACTGGTGGTAGAAATACCACTGCTCGTTCTCCATACCATAAGTGTCGATGACCCGCAGGCGGCTCAGTTCGTCCACCCGCTCCTTGTCGTACGGGTCTTGCACGATCCTTTTGATCGGATCCCATTGCTTCTCGATGGGTATGCCGCGCTCGGCGAAAGGATTGAAAGCCATCGTCGTCTCCTTTCATTGAATGGAAGCTGACGTGAGGTAGGCGGTAAAGAGCTAAAGAACTCAACGATGGCGTATTATTGCAAGAAATATGCCTGAGCAATGGAGCGAGGGGATGGTTCATACGAGAGGGAAGGGGTATTCTGCGAATGCCTTGCTCCTAACAGACATGGTGCCATGTGCTCGCTAAGGTGGCAGGGGCAGAGCATTCGCGCCCTCGCTTCATCTGATGCTCTGAATAGCACGGCGCGAATGCTTTGCCCGCCTCGGGGGCCGCATCCTTGCTATTATCGACGCCGACAGTGCCAGAACGCACGGGAATCTCCGCTATGCGGCGTCTCCGGTCTATTTGCCGGCCACTTTCTGCACGACTCGTCGCAGCCTCGCTTGCACGTCGCGCGCAATAGGTTCGAGCTTCGGATTGCCCACGAGCCCCAGCACCGGCACAGGGTCCATCGCCTCCACCATCGACCCGCCGTCCATCTCATACACCACCAGGTTGCAGGGCAGGAGCAACCCCAGATCCAGCTCAGCCTCCAGTGCCTGATGGGCTAGTGGCGGATTACAGGCTCCCAGGATCACGTACGGTCGAAAGTCCGCCCCCAGCTTCTCCTTCATCGTCTTCTTCACGTCTATCTCGCAAAGTACGCCAAAGCCCTCGTCCTTCAGAGCGGACTTCGTTCTTTCAACTGCCTCTTCATAGGGGAGATTCACCTGCTGGCCGAAGCCGTAAGACTTGATCTGCATTGGCATCGCCGATCACCTCCTGCGGGACTAATGATTCATGCACGGGTGCCTAACCCAAGCATTGGCGGGTTTCAAACCCGCCCTCATCATCGCCCTACCCAGGTATAGCGCACTATGCAGATATCAGTAATTTGGAGTCTCACGCACCCGGCTGCAAGTGATGTGCCAGATCGCCTTGGTACTGCCAGAATAAGCAGGAATCGGTGGCATCCCGATTCAATATCGCCCTGGAACCGGAATGCCACCGATGGTTAGGTCAACGTCAAGGTCAACGTCAAGTCTGGGCCGCTTTATCACAGCTCCCCGAGTTCACCCGATCTTACTTTCTCCACGAGGATGTTCCACTCTTCCCTCGTCAGGGTCGCCACGTTCTCGTCCTCGCCGATATGGACCTCGTTGCCGTGAAAGCTCACTGCTGGACAGCAGCCCCCGCTCTTGCACAGGTGGATCTTCGTCTCCAACAATATGACGCCTCCAATTGATTCTTCTTGTCTCGTTTATCTCAAGCTTGGCAGCCAAAATTCATTGCGCCCGCGAAGACACGGCCGCCTGGTGTCAGCCGCCAGCCATTGGCTTGGGCCCCTTCATCTGCCCAGAACTGTCCACGTACTTGGTCGGCTTGTCGTCAAAGGCTCTCTTGCAGCCAGGGGCGCAGAAGTAGTACGTGGTACCCTGGTAAACCGAGGTCGCCGCCGCCTTCTCTGGGTTCACATCCATCCCGCACACTGGGTCTTTGGCCATTTTCATCCCCGACATCGATCCTGGGTGCTGCATATGCATCCCGCTTTCCATTTGCGTTCCCGAGGTGGACCCGTGCTGCATCTGTCCTTCCTTCTTGTCTCCTCCAAAGAGCCAGTTGAACAAACCCATAATGTCTTCACCTCTTATCCTGAGATTTTTCTTTCGTTGAGAACTGATTTGCCCAGTTAACTCGTCGATAGGAAGCTGACTACGCTTGCACCTCCTGCAACTGCGAAATCTCTATGTAAAAACGGTCAGGACGCCTCTCAGAGGGCAATGATGAAATCCTGGGTCCCTGCAACTGCGAAATCTCTATGTAAAAACGGTCAGGCCGTTGGAATTTGTCCGCCTTCACTCTTTCCGGTGTTAACGATGGATCGCTTTCCGGATCACACCCATTAATTCTTCGATCGCTTCTTCGCCTCGCTCTTCCCTGATCGCATCGGTAACGCAGCCCTTGATGTGATCCTGCAGCATCCGCAGCGCCACTTCGTCGGCGGCCGACGAAAGCGCCGTGAGTTGCTGTACGACATCGACGCAGTAGCGGCCTTCCTCGATCATTCGCGCGATGCCCCGGGCTTGGCCTTCTATTCTCCGCATCCTGGTCAGGAGCAGTTCCTTCTCTTCGTCACAGCGGTAGACTTTGCCAGGCTTTACTGCCTTCGCCATTCTCTACCATCCTTTCACCTTATTACTTCCATAGGCATTCCCATTTTTCTTAGGCTTGGCCTTTGAGCCTGCTCTTGACCCAGGGCGTGATCGTCGGCATCGTGACGATCATAGAGAGCAAGAAGACCCAGGCCGCGCCTCCGTACACCGCGGTTGCCGTGTACTTGCCCATCGCGTTGGCGATCACGAAGAAAGCCAGCGCCACGGCAAGTGAGATGGGCGTATAGATCAAGGCGCTGATTCGAGCGGCCCGTGCTTGTTCCTGTTCCATTTATGTCCTCCTGTGACTTCGAGACTTGAATTGACTGATATCTCAGTGCGACCCGCCGTCGGCCGGTTTCAGAGACGGCTGCCCCATTCCCGGCAACGCCTCACGCCGCAATGTAGGCACAAAGCGGCGCATCAATTGCGTGTTCATCGTCACCGTCACGGAGCTAATCGCCATAAACGCCGCCGCTAACTCCGGACTGACCACCCACCCAAAGAGGGGATAGGCTATTCCTGCGGCGATGGGGATGCCCAGGGTGTTATATATGAAGGCCCAGAAGAGGTTCTCCTTGACCTTACGCATTGTCGCCTTGGCCACCTCGATAGCCGTGACCACATCTCGGAGATCCTCTTTCATCAGAATGACGTGTCCGGTCTCCTTGGCCACGTCGGTGCCCGAGCCAATGGCGATGCCGACATCGGCCTGTGCGAGGGCAGGAGCGTCGTTGATCCCGTCGCCTACCATGGCCACTCGCTTGCCCTCTGCCTGGAGCTTCTTCACCTCCTCGGCCTTATCCTGCGGCAGCACCTCGGCGAGCACCCGATCGATTCCGACCTGTCTGGCGATCGCCTCTGCCGTGCGTCGATTGTCGCCGGTGATCATCAGCACCTGCAATCCTAGCCGCTGCAGCCGGGCGACGGCATCTCGGGAATTCTCTTTCAATGTGTCAGCTACGGCGATGATTCCCGCCGGCCGGCCAGCAACCGCCACGAACATCACCGTCTTACCGGCCTTCTCCAGCTCTTCCGCCTTGCCCAGCAGCCCGTCGAAGTCGATGTTCCGCTCGCGCATCAGCTTGCGGTTACCGAGCAGGACATCCCGCCCCTGGAACTGAGCCTGAACGCCATGCCCGGGAATGGCCTGGAACTGATCCGCATCGGCAACCTCCAGCCCCGCGTCAACCGCCCCGCGCACAATGGCCTCGCCCAGGGGATGCTCCGAGTTCTTCTCGGCCACCGCCGCCAGGTGCAGTACGGCTTTATCTGAGAGGTCTCCCCCGACCACCACGTCTGTCACCGAAGGCTGCCCGCGAGTGAGCGTCCCAGTCTTATCGAATACGATGGCGTTTAGCTTCGTGGCAGTCTCCACCGCATCCGCGCCTTTGAAAAGGATGCCATGCTCGGCTGCCTTACCTGTTCCAGCCATCATCGCGGCCGGCGTGGCCAATCCTACCGCACACGGGCAGGAGATGATCAGCACCGTTACCGACATCAGAAGTGAGAAGCCAAACACGCCGATCTCACCGAGCGTGCCAGGAGTGAGCAAGAAGCTGCTATCCGGCGTGAAGAAGCGCTCGTAGCCCAGGAAGAACCAGAAGGCGAACACCACTAACGCCAGCAGGTGTACGCCCAGGATGAAGTGCCCCGCCACCCAGTCCGCCAGCTTCTGGATGGGCGCTTTGGAGCCCTGCGCATCCTCGACCAGCTTGATGATCTGAGCCAGCGCGGTGTCCTTGCCCACCTTGGTCGCTCGGAAGCGGAAGGCCCCAGCCTTGTTGATCGTGCCGCCGATGACCTGGTCGCCGACTTTCTTCTCGACGGGAATCGATTCCCCGGTGATCATCGACTCGTCCACCGACGAATAGCCTTCCATCACGATGCCATCCACCGGGACACGCTCACCGGGACGGATCACCACGATCTCCCCGACCTCCACCTCATCGGCCGGAATCTCGACGTCCTGGCCATCCCTGATCACACGCGCTGTCTTGGCCTGTAAGCTCATTAGCTTCCTGATGGCCTCGGAGGTGCGGCCCCTGGTTAACGCCTCGAGGAAGCGGCCCAGAATGATGAAGGCTGTCAACAGCGCCGCCGACTCGAAGAAGGTGGCGCGAGGACCGCCGAAGCCTGCGTCAGGCCAGAGTGTGTTCAAAACGGCGATGAAGTAAGCCGCTCCGATACCTGTGGCGTAGAGCAGGTTCATATCGGTGACGCCGTGGAGGAGTCCGCGGAATGAGTTCACGAAGAACTGGCGGCCTGGCCCGAACACGATGGGCGTGGTGACTAACCCCAAGAATATCCTGTTTCCGAGGAACTCTGGCACGATGCCGGGCAGGATCCAGTACTCGCGGAAGGTGCCCACCATAATGAGCATGGCTAGGGGCCAGGCTATGAGCATATTCCGCTTCTGGCGATCGATCTCCTTTTGTCTGGCCTCTCGCTCGCGATCTAGGGCCGTCTGGCCTTCGGCACGCTCCTCGGCCTCGTAGCCCGCGTTGCGCACGGCCCGCTTCATGTCACCCACGGTTACCGAGCCCGGGAAGTAGTCTACGCGCGCACTTCCCGCCGCCAGGTTGACCACCGCGCCGGCCACACCGTCCAATCCCACGAGCGCCTTCTCCACGTGCGAGACGCACGAGGCGCAGGTCATTCCTCTGATAGTGAGTGTCACCTGCTCGCGCCCCACCTCGTAGCCTATGTCGCTGACGGCCTGCTCCATCCGGCTCAGGCCCACTCGCGCCGGATCGTATTCCACCGAGGCTTTTCCGGCCGCGAGGTTCACCCTTGCCAGATGCACTCCGTCAAGCTGTCCCAGCGCTTTCTCTACATGGGCGACGCACGAGGCACAGGTCATTCCCTGAACCGGCAAGGTGACTGTCTTATTTGCCATTTGTCAACCTCCTAATTCGTTTCACGCCAACACGCCTTGGCCAGGTTGGCCATTTTAGTTGACCATTGTAGTTGGCCATTGTAGAGGATGAATCGTTCACAACCTTCGTACACATCATTGTCGATCACTGGTGTTCCTGCCATCCTCTCACTACTGATTCCTGCGTGGATGTCTAAACACTTGTAGGGGCGGGTTTCAAACCCGCCTGCGTCGTCGCCAGAAAAAGGTTTAGCGCGCCACGCAGAGATCAGTATTTGCCGCAGCAATGTATCTCTTGTCTCGTCATATCCATACTCTATACTGGCATAGAGTATGGATACTAGATACTAGCATAGAGTATATGCTTTGTCAACATTTTTGATCGAACATGTTTCTGTCTGGTCTGCCCAGAATATAGGTCGCTATTAGCTGTTTACACTTCTCTGGGCACCGTTATGGAGCTCTTGATGTAGGTCCCACCTACGTGTCCTTGCGCAGAACCACCAGCGTCGCCATCCCGCCTGCGAGTCGTTGCAGCCTCACCCGTCCAGGAAAGGCCAGGTAAATCGCCTTCGGCACTGGCGCCGCCAGGATCGCCTCGCCCACGGCATCGACGAGCGGGTCGAGCCAGGAATCGGTCTTGCTGTACATTAGCGCCACGATGTGGCCACCGGGCTTCAGGCGCTGCCGCGCCTTTTCCACCACCTCGCCAGCTCTTTCCTTCAAGTGGGAGAAGACCCAGGTAGAGATGATCAGATCGAACTCTCCCTCGGGCAACGGGTCGCGCAACAGGTCCCGCTGCAGGAATGTCACGTTAGGCAGATGTTCGAACTTGGCGCGCGCGACCTCAAGCATTTGCGGGGTGAGATCGACGCCAACATACTGCGAGAAGGGAATGCCAAGTCGCTGAAGGCGACCCACATTCACCCCCGTGCCGCAGCCGAGGTCGAGCACTCGTCCGCCTGGAGGCAGATACTCGATCACGGCCCTGTCTACGGCGTCTTCGACGTCAGTCAGGACGGCGTTCCATAAGACGAGGAGGGGATCGTAGACGCGGGCGCCCACGCCGTATAGCTCCGCCACCTGCACCTGTGTCGCCGCCAGGACGCGTGCCCCGGCCACTGCCTCACCCGCCCCTACCAGGCGAATGAGCCATCCCGGCCAGCGGAGCAGGAATGAGACGTAGGCGGCGATCGGCCCTCCCAGCACGCGCCAGGGTCGAACGAAGGCTTTGCCGAAGACGAGACTAAATACCCCGTTGAAGATCATAAAGATGCCAAGAACGCGCAAGATGGACTTGAGGGACATGGAAGCTACCTCCTTCCCGATTATCATCCTATCGGTGCTTTGTTGATTCCGGCAGAAACGGTCAAATCGCTCAGAAAAGCCAGCCACGACGGCCGCGGAGGGAGCTACGAGAGCCGCCGAAAGCACCGTTTTGGCGCTCATGAAACGATCATAAGCCGAGTTCAACAAAACACCGGTATAGCAGTTTGCATTTTGATATGGCTATCCGTAGCGCGGGGGCTCGTCCCCCGCCCGGCCCGGCGGGGGACGAGCCCCCGCGCTACATTGCATACGCTCGGTATATCGGTGGCTGCTCCGCTAGCCAAAATCCTTTGCAAACCGCTATAAAGTTCCCCAGTGATCAATCTCTTTGCGCCCTTTGTCCTTCCGCAGAAGGACGGTGAGAAACATTCACCTGCAAAAAAGTTCATCCATAATGACCGACCACCCTCTACCCCCCGTTCAGCGCGGCTATCGCCACCGGCACAGCCCCCAGGAGGCCGACGTCGTCCCCAAGCACCGTGGGAACTATACGCAGGCCTTCCTTCGCGATCCCCATCGCCCGCTCGTTCACTATCTGTCGCACCGGGTCGAACAGCAATGGCCCCGCGTTGGAGATGCCTCCGCCAATGGCGATGACCTCGGGGTCGAAAAGGTTCACCAGGTTGACCATCCCCACGCCGACGGCTGTCGCGGCCGTGGTGATGATCTCGGTGGCCAGGCGGTCTCCTTTCTCGGCCTCCTGAACGACCACCATTCCGGTAACCAGCGATAGATCGCCGCCGACCTCGTCGAGAATGCTGCTCTTGACCCCGGCACGCAGGCGCTCCGAGGCCTGTCGCGCTATCGCGGTTCCCGACGCCATCGCTTCGAGACATCCGACATTGCCGCACGCGCACCTGGGACCATCCATATCGATCGTCATATGCCCCACTTCTCCGGCGCCACCGTTCTTCCCTAACAGCAGCTTCCCGTCGACGATGATCCCCCCGCCTATCCCCGTGCTGACGGTGACGTAGATCATGTGCCGGGTCCCTCTTCCCGCGCCGAAATGATACTCTCCGAGCGCGGCAGCGTTGGCATCGTTGGCCACAAAGGTGCTGAGCCCCAGCCTCGCTTCCAGCTCCTTCTTCAGCGGAACGTTAACCCAGCCCGGGAGGTTCGGCGGATTGATGATCGTTCCAGTCCACGGGTCTGTCGGACCAGGAGCGGCGACTACAAGCCCTGCCGCCTGCTTCAAGTGGTCGGCGCCAATGACTTCGAAGGCTTTCCTGACCATCCTGTTTATTACCGACGCCACACCTTCCGCGGCTCTGGTCGGCGTTGAGGCTCTGCGTAGTATTTGCCCATCGAAGGTGACGGCTGCTACCCGCAGGTTGGTCCCACCCAGATCGATGGCGACGACGAACTTGCCTTTTCTGTCTTCTATCACATCAATCCTCTTAATTAATAACGGTTCCTTGCGACGACCAGGCGCTTGCCTTATCGACCCTGACCGAAGCCAGCTTGCCCAGCCAGGGACGGTCATCCTTGAAGAATACCAGCTTGTTGGTGCGGGTTCGCCCCTGCCATTTCCCCTTTTTCTTGCCCTCGACCAGCACTTCGACGATCGTGTCTAGCATAGCCTTGGCGTTCTCGGCGGCGATTCTTTCCTGCAGGGCTTCGACCTGCTGGAGTCGGCGTTTCTTTTCCTCGGGCGGCACATCATCGGCTAAGCGTGCGGCGGCGGTCCCAGGACGCGGTGAATAGGCCGCTACGTGTACCACGTCGAAGCGTAGCTCTTCCAGCAACCTGTAGGAGTTCTCGAACTGCTCCCTTGTCTCGCCAGGAAAGCCGACGATCAGATCTGTCGTCAGGCTCACGTTGGGGATCCCGCGGCGGATGCGATTTGCCAGCGCCCTGTATTCGTCGACTGCGTAGCCGCGCTTCATCGCGCGCAGGATACCGTCATCCCCGCTCTGCACGGGCAGGTTAACATACTCGCAAACCTTCGGCAGACGCGCGACTGTGTCGATCAGTTTCTCGGACATGTCTTTCGGATGCGAAGTGAGGAATCGGACGCGATGAAGCCCCGCGACGCCGTTGACCAGCTCGAGCAAATCGCCCAGGTCCGGTCGATCCGCGAGATCGTGGCCGTAGGAATCGACATTTTGCCCCAGCAGGGTCACCTCACGCGCGCCGCTCGCCACCAGACGGCGCACCTCTTCCACTATCTCCTGCGGTGGACGGCTCCGCTCACGTCCCCGCCTGAAGGGCACGATGCAGTAAGAACAGAAGTTGTCGCACCCGTAAATGATGGGTACCCAGCGAACTGGCGACAACTCATCGTTCTGCGGGGACATCTCTTCGCCACACTCTTCGCCGTGTTCGACCTTTTCGAATCCCACTTCGCTTGTCGACGACGAAGCGAGCGCTGCGGCGTCGCCCACGCCCGGCTTCCGGTCTAGAACAAGCCGCAAGAGATCGTCCACCTCGAGCGGTTTCAAAAAGACGTCGACAAAGGGAAGCTTCTGACGCAGATCAGACGTATTGCTGCCGACCATACAGCCAGCGAGCGCCACGACGAGGTCAGACCGCTCTTTCTTGATCGTCTTCAGTGCGCCAAGCCTGCTCAAGACTCTTTCCTCGGCGCTTTGCCGCACGCTGCACGAATTGATGACGATCACGTCAGCCGCTTCCTTGTTCTCCACCGGAACGAGACCGAGACCTTCGAGCGCGTTGGCTATTCGCTCGGAGTCGGCCTTGTTCATTTGGCAGCCTACTGTCCAGATATGATACCGCATCAGCTATAAGTGTGGCCTTTCCACCTTTTCATTTTCTCCGAAGGAATTATAGCCAGAAGGCCCTCTTTTGAGCAACTCGACAGCTTGACGGCTTCCTGAGTTATGCGTTCTACCAGCCACATCCTTCTTCCGTAGGGGCAAAGCATGCGCGCCCTCGCCTTATAGAATACTCCGATAATGTCGCGTGAACGCTTTGCCCTCTCCGGGGGCCAGGTTTTTGCTATCATCGATACCTCCTAGAAGCCATAACTCCTCCCTAATGGCAACGTATCGGTAGATTTCTGCCCGTCGATGTTATATACTTTGAGAAATAGTCTCACCCTGGAGGACCCTGGTGATCTTTCGCCGTCCTATTTGGGCCGTGATTATCGCGGTATTGATTTCGCTGACGCTCTCTTGCGCTGGGAACAATGCGAGCCCCTCTGCATCCAAAGGTAGCGGCGTTTCGGTGGATGCGCAAGCGGCGCGTCAGCAGGGCAAGGCGCCTGCCTCCGGTTCTGCTGCCGCCCCTGCCAGGCCAACGCCGGTTGTCATGACGGTCCAGCCAAAATCCGTGGTCCAGAGCAAGCCCGCCGCACCCTCTGCGGGCGGCCCCAGGTTGCAGGCGAAGATCGACTCGGCGGATTATGGTGATGTGGTTGTGGGCGACGTCGTGGACCAGTTGTTCGAGTTCAGCAATGTCGGCGAGCAGCCGCTTATCGTCCAGAGGGTGGAAATCAAGACAGTCGAGGGCTGTTGACCGCCTCGTCCTGTCGTAGGTTCTACGACGTTGCGGCCGGGTGAGAGCAGTGGGGTGAGAGCCACGTTCACGATGTCCCCAGGAATGGACGGCCCGCACCTTTTTGCCATCAGCGTTTTTAGCAACGATCCAATCGAGCCAGAGAAGGTCTTTGAGGTCAAAGCTAATTTCGTTCCCAAAGAGGTTTCTTCATCGTTAAAATAGGGGCTCACGTCTCGATAGCGGGCGGCCTCTGCAATGCTATCGGTAAGGCAACCAGAATCGGAGCAGATTGTGTGCAGATATTTGCCAGTTCGCCGCAAAGGTGGTCGCCCGCGAAACACACCTCTGTCGATGTTGCCTGCTTTCTCCAGGAACGGCTGAAGGCCGGAGTGGATCCCATATTTCTCCACACGATTTATCTTGTCAATCTTGCCTCGGCGTCGGATACTCTCAGAAAGAGGTCCATCGGGTCTCTGGTCTCTTATCTCGACTGGGCGAGCCAGTTGGACGCTGCTGGTGTCGTGACGCACCTTGGCTCAGGGGGCCAGCAACTGCCGGAAGAGGCTGAGCGCCTGGTGGAGCGCTCATTGGCCGAAGTCTTGGCTTCAAATGGAACAGACGTACCCCTGTGCATTGAAACCAGCGCTGGCGCTGGTGGCACCATCGGTGCCAGCTTTTCGCAGATCGGCAGGATCATTCGCGGTGTGGCCGACGCGGGCAGGCTTGGTCTCTGCATCGACACCGCGCACGTTTACGCGGCCGGCTACGACCTCACGACGGCCGATGGCCTGGAGAGGATGCTCGAAGATGTTGACAGGCACGTCGGCATCGAGCGCTTGCGCCTGGTACACGCCAACGACTCAAAAACCCCGCTGGGCTCCCACGTCGACCGACACGAGAACATCGGCCACGGACACATTGGAGAGCGAGCCTTCCGCCGCCTGCTCCACCACCCAGCCATGCGCGATATCCCCTTCATCATCGAAGTCCCCGGCTTCGATCGACAGGGGCCCGACGCCGAAAACATCGCCCTCCTACGCCAGCTTGCGCAGGCCAAGGGGCTCGACAATGGTATCGGCTAGTCTGGCGATATTAAGACGATGTAAAATGTAGCCGCACCTTTTACAGGTGCGCGTAACCATTCATGTGGCGAGGAGTCGGAAAATTGGCGAGATTCTGCTGTGGCAAGACCGCCTCTTCGCAGTTCGTGTATTGCGAAACAACTGTGGATGCAGGTTTTAAGGAGGGCGCGATGACCACGGTGTATGGCGAAGCGTTTATTACAAGCCGGGGGTGGCTCGGCATGGCGGCATCGGACCATGGGATTACCCTGGTTACGCGCCCCTGGCCGAATAAAGAAGAAGCGCTTCGGGAAATGGCGGTGGGGAAGACCCCGATGCTATCGCCTTTACATAACGCTGCGCAGGGCATTTCAGATCTGGTCGCGAGACTGGCCGAAAAGATCGCGGCCTACTTCGAAGGATCACGGGTTGCCTTCGACGAGCCGATCGATCTCGCCGAAGTGTCGAATTTCGACCGACAGGTGCTCGAGATGACGCGCGAGATCGGCTACGGCGAGGTCAGAAGCTACGCCTGGGTGGCTGCGTGTATCGGACGCCCCAGGTCGGCACGGGCGGTGGGTCAGGCTTTACACCGCAATCCGGTGCCAATCATCATCCCTTGCCATCGCGTCGTCGCCTCGAACGGCGAGCTGCGCGGCTTCCGATGGGGGATCGAGACAAAGTCCTGGCTGCTCGATCTTGAGCGGGCAGCCAGGACTTAGCCATAATATTAGAACACTTGGCTCTATTGTGTCGCTAGGTATTTGGTCAGCACGGCGTCCAGTTGATCTGACAGCGACTTGTTGGCCTTGATCGCGACCATTCGGTCCTGCAATTCTTTGCCCGGCATAAACGGGGTCCAGGCGCCAGTAAACTTGGCGATCTCGTTCTGGAGATCCTTGATCTCTGTCAGCTTCACGAAGACCTTCCTCAGATACTCGACCCTCTCCTGAGGCACATCCGGAGGAAGCGCGACGGCGGAACCGGTGGAGTCCACAAAATCGAACGGCCCCTGGATCTCCTTCGGGACCTTCACTCCGAGCTCATACATCGTTGGCAGGTCCGGATTTGCCGTGCTTCTCTTTTCGCTCAAGGTCATAAGGTTTATCACGTTGCCATCGTTTTGATCTCTCATCGCCCCAGATTCGGATGGGACGATGAAATCTAGCTCGCCACGAGCGACGGCCAGCACCATGTCTTTCTTGCCTTTGAAACCGCTGATCACCTTGCCGTCCAGACCCAGAACATCGAGCATCACGGCGGCGGCCAGGGCCAGGGTTCCCTTTGCCGTGGTGCCACCTGCCTTCAGCCCCTTGGCCTTACGCAGTTCGTCCAGGGTCTTATAAGGTGACTTCGGAGATAACTGAAATGCCTTGCCGGCCGGGTAGACGTCGGCGACATAATTGAACTTCTCCGTCTCATACCGCACCCCGGGCGCCTTGAGAACATCGTTCGCTGTGATTGCATCCCTGCTCTTGTGAACCAGCGTGAGCCCGTCCCGCGTCCCCTCGACATAAACGTTGTTGATGCCCTCGCCGCTGTCTGAGTTCTCCACTTTCACGGTGGCGCCAGTCTCTTTGCCCAGATGAGGGGCGATAGCCCTGGCCAGCAGGTCGGCATTGCTCCCTGGGTCCTCCGATACTACCCAGTTGATGGTCTTCCCCCGGTAGAACTCCTCGGGGGCCACGGATTTGGCGGCCTGGCTGCAGGCCAGCGCCAGCGTCGAGATCAAGGTAAGGATTGCGATTGCTGCTACGAATCTGATCGGAGAGCTCGCTGTGACCACGTTATCCTCCAGTGTTGGTTGTCCGGCCCAATAAGGGGGTGGCTCGCAGGCCACCCCCTTATTGGGCCGGACAACCTGATGTTTAGTTTTCTATTCTGTTCCGTTAGACGATGGCTATGATCGCATACCTATTTCGTTGCCGCGTACTTCGCGACGATGTCATTCAGTTGGCCAGCAAGCGACTTGTTCTCCTTCATTCGGGTCAAATCATCCTGCAATTGCTTACCTGGCACAAATGCACGCCAGGCGCCGTTCACCGTCTCCATATCCTTTTGTAGGTCTTTGTTCCCGTTCAGGTTTTGGAATGCCTTTCTCAAGTACTCCACCTTATCCTGCGCAACGCCTGGCGGCAGAGCGACCGCTGTCCCGCCAGTGGTGGCGAACGCCATCACCGTCTCCATCTCCTTGGGAACCTTTACGCCAGCCTCAACTATCGTTGGAACGGCCGGGGCCACTTCACTTCTCTTGTCGCCAAAGACCAGGAAGTTCCTTATGTTGCCATCCTTTTCATCCTGCAGCGCGCCATCGTCGTTGGTGACCATGAAATCCACTTCGTTGCGCGTGATAGCCAGCATTAATTCCTTCTTGCCGTTATAGCCGAAAATGACCTTGCCATCTAACCCCAGGATTTCGAAGGCTACCGCTGCGCCGGTCGCTAGCGCTCCCGCGGCCGTGGTTCCGCCGCCCTTCACCCCTTTGGCCTTGCGCATTTCATCCAGGTTCTTGTAGGTTAGCTTCGGCGATATCTGCATTATTCTACGGGATGGGTTTACGTCGGCTAAGAAAAGAAACTTCTCGGTCTCAAACTGCACCCCTGGCGTCTTCAGAATATCGTCGGATACCAACGAGGAGCTGCTGTGGATAACCCACGTGAGTCCATCCGGCTTGCCCTGAGTGTACACATAATTCCGCCCCTCGGAGCTGCCCATCGCCTCCACCTTCATCGTGGCCCCGATTTCCTTGCCGATATGCGGGGCAATGGCTCGCGCTATTATGTCCGTGCCGCTGCCCGGTCCGCTCGAGACGATAAAATTGACGGTTTTCCCCTTGTAAAACTCGGCCGGACTGCTGGTCTCCTTTGCCGCCTGGGAGCACGCCGTCATCACGGCGAAGCTCAAAGCCAGGGCGCACAAGATCGCCTTTGATCTCTTGATTCGGTTCGCCATTCATCTACCTCCGATATGTCTTTTTCCCAATCGCAGACCGTTCGACCAGATCTGCCGATTTACCGAACTGCCTTGTGTTTGTCAAATATCGCCTGGAGCTGCGCAGCCAACTGCTTATCTGCTTTGATGCCAGCCACCTGTTCCTGCACCTGTTTGCCTGGGATGAGCAGTGCCTCGATGGTCCTTTGCGGAAGTTTGGGGGATATCTCCATCACTCTGCGAGATGGATTGACGTCCCCCAGGAAGTTGAACTTATCGACCTCATACTGCACTCCAGGCGCCTTGAGGATGTCATTCGATATGGCAGCCCCACCGCTATTGGTGACTAGTGTCAGTCCGTCACGCTTCGCCTCGTTATACACGAAGTTGATACCGACCTCGTTGCCCTGGGCCTCGACCTTCACGCCCGCGCCGGTCTCCTTGGCCAGAAATGGCGCGAGCGCTCGAGTAATAGTGTTCGAGCCGCTACCCGCATCGCTCGAAACCACCCAGTTGATGGTCTTCCCACGGTAGAAATCCTGGGCCGATGTGCCCCGGGACGCTTGAGAACACGATAATACCAATGACGAGCTGTTAGTGAAAACCGTGATCAACGCCAGTTGTCTCATCGCCAGCCTCCTTCGTCGAAGATTCTCAGTGAGGGCAGTCAAGCCTCGACTATATTCGTGCACTTCCGAAGGAAAACGGCAAACCGTTTGGTGGATGGTGCGAGTCAGGCATTCAACGGTTCGTTACGAAACCCAAAAACGAAAACAGCGAGCGGAAAAGATACGGTTGACCTTATGGCTGCTGACAATATAACACGGCGCAGGTTCCTTGTCAATGTCAATTCGCCACACGGGTGTGCGTCAAGATTCCGCGCAATGTAGCCAGCTCCTCTGGAGAGGCTGCTGTCAGCGGATTCTCCGAAGGAGTCCGATGGACTCATCGGAGTCCTTCGGACTGGGCAACTGATTGAACGGAA
>JACPRP010000035.1 GCA_016189905.1 Chloroflexota bacterium
ATCTCGGGCTATTCTCATCGTGGCGTTGGTGCTCTTGCCATTGCTTCCACCCGCTGCCGCACCGTCGGCGGCGGAAGAAATCGTAGAACTGGTGGATCCGAAGGTACGCGTATGGGTTCAACAGCAGGTCAACCCTCGCTTTTTCCCGCAGACGGGATTCAATATCAGCGATGATCGATTCTTCGACTACTTCAATAAGCGTGGCGGGCTGCCAACATTTGGCTTCCCCGTCTCACGCAGCTTCACCCTCCTGGGAACCACGGTACAGTTCTTCCAGCGGCGCATTATGCAGCTTCAGCCGGATGGCAGTGTGGGGCTGTTAAACGTGATGGACCCGGGGCTGATGCCTTTTAACGTCATTAACGGCGCAACGCTTCCCTCACACGATCCCGCCATCGCTACCCAGGCGCCACAGCCAGGGTCACCCAATTTCGGTCCGGCGGCAACGGCATTCCTGCAGCAGTTCGCCCCCAACTCGTTCGAAGGGCGTCCGGTGAACTTCTTCAATACCTTTATGGATACTGTGCCACCCGAGGCTGCGTTTCCTCCGGGGCAGCCAGTTGACCCGGGCCTTTTGCTGGGCTTCGATCTGGAGATGTGGGGCTTTCCCACCAGTGCGCCAACGGTCGATCCAAACAACTTCAACTTCGTGTATCTGCGCTTTCAGCGAGGCATAATGCACTTCGACGGCACCAACGGCCTCACTCAGGGGCTCCTGATGGCCGATTTTTTCAAGTCTATCATTACGGGCCAGAATCTGCCTCCCGATCTGGCGGTGCAGGCCCAGGGGAGTCCCTTTTTCTTGCAATTCAATAACGCCGCACCTCTCGGGCTCAACCGGCCGGAGCAATTGCCCGGCACCGATATGACAGACGCGTTCATTCCCGAGCCTGGACCAGCGGTTCCCATCCCTCCGCTCACGGGCATCAACGGGCTTCGCTATGGGATGCAGGCGCACATGTTCGGCCAGCCGCAGGATACGATCATCGATCTGCTCTATCTGGCTGGATTCCGCTGGCTGAAGCAGCAGATACGCTGGGCCGATTTCGAGAAATCTCCAGGCAATATCGATTTCGCCACGCTGGATCAACTGGTGGATACGGCCTCACGGCGTCAAACGCCGCTCCTCTTCAGCGTGGTAACCTCGCCATCATGGACGCGAGCGGATGGACTGATCAATGGCCCGCCGGACGACTTCAACACTTTTGGTAACTTCCTCTTTGCCCTGGCCAGCCGCTACAGGGGGCGAGTAGCCGCCTATGAAATCTGGAACGAGCAGAACCTGAGGCGCGAATGGGCCGGTCGGCCTTTGGATCCAGGACTTTATATCGAGCTTCTGCGCGTCGCTCAGGCGCGCATCAAGCAGGCCGATCCTGGTGCCAGCGTCGTATCCGGTGCGCTGACCCCAACCGGGATCAACGATGGCGTGACTGCCGTAGACGATGTGGCCTATCTGCAGGGGATGTACACCTATCAAGGCGGCGTCTTTAAGACGCTTGCCGACGCGGTGGGGTCACATATGGCGGGATACAACAACGCGCCCGAAGATTTCGTGGATTTCCACACCGTGAACACTCCCGGTTTCAAGGACCATCCTAGCTTTTACTTCCGAAGAATAGATCAATTGCACGATGTGATGGCCGCCAACGGCGATCCAAGACAGATGTGGATCACCGAGTACGAGTGGGCATCCACGGCCCCACCTGTCCCGGTTGGGTTCGAGTGGACCACTCATCTGACGGAGGCGCAGGTATCCGATTTCCTCGTACGGAGCATTGAGAGCATTCAAACGAGCCGGCCGTGGGTGGGTGCAATCTTCATCTGGAATCTGAATTTCCGGACGTTTGGGGACCCGCACGTTAATGAAACCGCGATCTTTGGGATCCTGGATCCGGGCTTCATTCCACGTCCGATGTACGTTGCGCTTCAGAACCTGGCTAAGTAATCAGAGGAAAGCCAGAGATGAAAGATATGGAGCGGGTGGCGTGGCACCAACTTGACATCGACGACGTGGCCGCCCGGCTTGAGACGACTCAAGAGGGACTTTCCACGGAAGAGGCGAAGCGTCGGCTGGAGAGGTTCGGGCCAAATGAACTGGTAGTAGGAGAGGCGCCGCTGCCGCTAATAATTCTGCTCCGCCAGATCCGGAGCCCGCTCATATATATCCTTATTGGCGCGGGCGTCGTAACCGTCCTCCTGGGCAAATACGTCGATTCCGCGGTAATCCTCTCCGTGGTGATCCTCAACTCCGTCGTCGGCTTCATTCAGGAGTACAAAGCAGAGCAGTCTTTGCGCGCCCTCGCGCGAATGACCGCGCCCAAAGCGAGGGTACTCCGGGATGGCGAGGAGTGGGAGATCGATGCCCGTGAGGTGGTGCCCGGCGACGTGGTCCTCCTGGAGTCAGGCGTGAAGGTGCCGGCCGATCTTCGGCTCTTCCGCTCTATCGAATTGCAGGCCGACGAGTCAACCCTCACGGGGGAATCGCAGCCCGTGCTCAAGAAAATCGAGGCGATCGATGACGCGAATGCACCTCTCGGCGACCGTTTCAATATTGCCTATATGGGGACGATTATTGTGCGGGGCCGCGGTGCGGGTCTGGTTGCGGCCACAGGAATGGAGACGGTGTTCGGGCACGTCTCGGCGCAGGTGCGCCGCGTGGGAGAGGTGAAATCACCCTTACAGGCCCGCCTGGACCATCTCGCCAGGTTGATCGCCCTCTTGGTGCTGGCTGTTACAGCTCTGGTCTTCTTACTAGGGCTCCTCACAGGGGAGCCGATGGCCGATGTGCTTCTCACAGCCGTGGCCACGGCCGTAGCCACGGTACCGGAGGGTTTGCCGGTCACCATTACGGTAGCGCTGGCAGTAGGAGTTTGGCGGATGGCCCAGCGAAACGCCATCATCCGCAAGCTCCCGGTCGTAGAGACCCTTGGCAGCACAACCACTATCTGTTCGGACAAGACCGGTACACTGACGAAGAACGAGATGACCGTCGTGAAGACCCACGCGGGAGGACGTTGTTATGAGGTCACCGGCGTTGGATATGCACCGGAAGGAGAGATTCTTCACGAAGGGCAACCGGTGCGCATGGCCGAGCACCCTGCGCTAGAATTGACACTGCGCATCGGGCTGCTCTGCAACGATTCGTCGGTTTACGAGGAAAATGGACGCTTCCGGCCAGACGGGGACCCGACAGAGGCCGCTTTGATAGTCGCGGCGATGAAAGCAGGAAAGCACCGGGAGCGCGAACTGGAGGATTACCCCATTCTGGACGAAATCCCATTTGAGTCGGACCGGCAGTATATGGCCACTTTGCACAGCCACAATGGGGAGAGGCTCATCTTCGTGAAGGGTGCGCCAGAGCGAATTCTGGACATGTGCGAAGCCCGCTTTATGCGGAGTACAGCCGTGCTCGAGCGATCGCGGTTGCTGGAGGAGAGCTACAAACTTGCCTCCGAGGGGCTGCGAGTGCTGGCTATGGCGTATCGTCCGGTGCGAACTGGCATCGAACATGTGACGTGCGAAGATGTGGAAACGGCCGGCGAACTGATATTCGTCGGCTTGCAGGGGATGATCGATCCTCCACGACCAGAAGCTGTCACCGCTGTGGCGCAGTGTAAGCGCGCCGGCATCGGAGTCGTGATGATCACCGGCGATCACAGAGTAACGGCCGAGGCCATCGCTCGCCAAATGAACCTTACGGCGGACTCTGAGGTCCAGGTTGTCGATGGTCGAGAACTTGAAGCGATGGGGGACGAAGAGCTCTTCGCTCGCGTGAAAGCCATCTCGGTCTTTGCTCGCGCCGCACCTGCGCACAAGTTGCGCATCGTGCAGCAACTCCGAAGGCACGGTGAGGTGGTGGCGGTGACGGGAGATGGGGTCAACGACGCCCCGGCGCTCAAACAAGCTGACATTGGGGTGGCGATGGGCGTGGTCGGCACCGACGTCGCTAAGGAGGCGGCGGACATGGTGCTGACCGACGACAACTTTGCCACCATCTATGCCGCCGTCGAGGAGGGACGGGTCGTCTTCGACAACACTCGCAAGGTGATCATGTTTCTCATCCCGACAGGGCTTGGTCTGGTGCTGAGCGTCATCGCCAGCATCGCGCTGGGGTTGCCTTTGCCCTTCCTGCCGGCTCAGGTTATCTGGATCAACCTGGTCACCAATGGGCTGCAAGACGTGGCGATGGCCTTCGAGCCGCCCGAGAAGGATATCGGGCGCCGGCCGCCGCGAGACCCGAGGGAGGGGGTGCTGACACGGCTGATGATCGAACGCATCATCGTGGTCGGCCTTGTCCTACTGGCCGGTACCCTGACCGTTTTCATCTGGCAGCTAACCACCAACACCGACATCAACCACGCCCGTACGGTGGCGATGACCACGATGGTCTTGTTCCAAAACTTCCACATCTTCAACAGCCGTTCGTTCACCAGGTCTTTGTCGCAAATGAACCCGCTATCCAACCGCTTTCTCTTAGTCACCATCGTCGTCGCCCTCGGTCTGCACATCCTCGCGCTATATTGGGGTCCACTGCAATTTGTGCTTAGCACCGTACCCCTGGATCTGGATACGTGGCTGGTGATGGTGGCAATAGCCGCGACGGTGCTTCTGGCGGTGGAGATCGACAAGGGTATACGGCGATTACGTTCCTAAGAAATAAGGAGTTGAAGTCTCAGAAGGTTGGATTCAGCCATTCGACGGATGAGCAGATTCTGAGGAGGGGGAGACTGGTCGAGCTTTCGAAACGCCAGATTGAAAAATGACGATCACCGAATCCTGTATCTTCCTTGGCATTCAATGTCTCCTATTCACCGGTAACACTCCATGAACTGGCTATTGACCCACTACACGAGTGATGAAAACAGGGCAAGGTGAACTGCTGATCACCTTCTTCATAGTGGCCGCGCGCTCAGCCTCCAAGCGCCCGTGCCAGCCGAGGATGATTAGATCACTGTTTTGTTTTCCCGCAGTTTGCACGATCTCGTCGCCGGGTTCTCCTTTACCTAAGAGCAGACGCAACCTTATCTCTCCCGGAGCGTGGCCCAGGACGCGCAGTCGCTCCAGAAACTCACGCGTCCAGGCCGGCCACTCGTGCTGCGGTTGATCCACGTAACGCGGAGTGGCGAAAGTTCCCGGCTCGACGGGTCGTCGTGCACCAGGCACCGCAACGTGAAGCACGACCAACTCTGCCCCCGCCTTATGTGCCAGATCGGCGGCAGGCCCGATGGCGACGGCCGTACTCGGCGTACCATCGTGGGGCAGCAACATATGCTGGAGGGTCCAGGAACGAAGTCCACGCTCTGGCCTTACCAGCACGACAGGACACGGTGCCAGCTTCAGCACATCTTCTGCCACCGGGCCAAGCTCCCCGCGCGGCTCCAACACCCCCGTATGCGTACACATCACAATCAACCTGCTCTGCCAGTCCCGAGCAAGACGGGTGATGGCCTCCGCTGGCGTGCCGGTGATTTCCTCGATGACGGAGCCGCGAAGCTGCTCGGACGTGAGACCCAACTTGTGGAGCACTTCCTGTGGGAGAAGGACCGGTTCAGCTACGTGGACAATGTGCAGCGTGGCTCTTTCGAGCTTAGCCAACTCCTTTGCAATGGGCAAAGATACCATCGCATGGGCAGAGCCATCGAGGGGCACGATGACCCTGGATGGGTGCTTCGCCGATGGCGAATTCGATGCATCACCTGTCGCCCGGTTCGACCTCTGCTTTGGCTTCCGACTCATCGCCGTCTCCTTTTTCCTGGGGAGAGACTATTGCTCTCGGGCCGGCGCTTCATGGCACGGTTTCCATTTCGCGTTCGTCTTCCTGGTCACTATTCGGTCTCCGGGCCCAACCATCACCTGTAGGCAATTGGCCAAAGCAATGTCCACTGTGCCCTCCCCCTCGTTTTGGACCTCGATGGCGGTGGGCTGTGAGAGCACGGCAACCTGCAATTGCCGATTCCGCCACTGAGCGGGAAAGCGCAAGCCGCGCCACCGATGTGGCAGATTGGGATCCAAGGCTAGCCCATTTGAGCGTGACAGCAACCCGGCGAAGCCGAAAACAGTGGCCTGCCACAGACCACCTTGCGCCGCTAGATGCACTCCACCAGCGGCGTTGCCCATGTTGTTCGCCAGGTCGATCTCAGCCGACTGTTTGAAGTAACGCTCAGCCAAATCAAGATCGCCCAGGCGAGCCGCTACCAGGGCGTGGATGCTCGGGCTGAGAGAGCTGCCGTGGCCGGCGCGTGGCTCGTAGTACCGGAAATTGGCCGCGCGTACGGTTGGCGAGAAGCGATCCCATAGTAGATAGATCAGCATAACGACGTCCGGCTGCTTTAGCACCTTCGACCGCCGGATGCGCTCCCGTCCGAGGAGCACGTCCATCGGCGCCGTGCGTCCCTCGTAAGCGGTGAGATCGATCTCTTCGAGATCGAAGTAGCCGTGAAACTGCTCGAAGAGGCCGGTCTCGGGGTCGAATCCTGTGTACATCGCCTTCGCCAATCTGAGCCACCGCTCGGGCTCCTCGGGCGTTATCCCCAGCCGCTGAGCCAGGTCTCGCCAGCGCTCAGGCCAGCGTTCTTCAAGGATACGCACCACCTCTGCCCCGCGTTCCATATTCCACTGAGCCATAACGTTGGTATAGGCGTTGTCGTCGACATCTTCGTGATATTCGTCTGGACCGATCACGTGTCGGATGTGGTAGCGACCATCATCCTCGATCTGCCCTCGACTGGCCCAGAAGCGGGCCGTCTCTAGAAGGATCTCGGCGCCGGCATTGACGAAGAAATCGTCGTCGCCGCTGGGCTGCCAGTATTGCCAGACGGCGTAGGCGATGTCAGCGCTGATGTGATGTTCCTGCTCCCCGGATAGGACGGCGATCACCTCGCCGTCAGGCGCCAAGACAAATCGCGGGGTCGTCTCCTCGCCGGTGTCGGCAGACTCCCAGGGATACAAGGCACCGCGATAGCCCAGGGAATCGGCCTTGGTCCGCGCCGCCGGTAAAGTGTGGTAGCGGTACGTCAGCAGCGCACGGGCCGCGGCGGGACAAGTGAGCGCATAGAAAGGGAGCATGTATATCTCGGTATCCCAGAAGACATGGCCCTTGTAGACAGCACCCGTAAACCCTCGCGCGCCGATCGAAGCTCGCTCATCTTCGGGGTTGGAAGCGCTGATAAGGTGGTAGATCGCAAAGCGAAGCGCTCGTTGCGCCTCGTCGTCCCCTTGCACTTGCACATCGGCTACTCGCCAGTACGCCTCCCAGACCTGACTGTGGGCGGTGATGTCGTTCTCCACCCCATCTTGAAGCAACTTCTCTAGACGACTCGCAGCCATCTCTTCTGGCCGCTCCGTGTCACGAGAGGTGTAAACACACGCCAGGCGGTCCAGTCGGTATGTCTCGCCAATTCGCACGTCCCAATCCCATCGCTCGATGAGTCGTGATCGACCTGATTCGATCTTCCCCTCGATGGGTTCACCCTTTTCAGCTCGTAGTCGGCCTGCCGCAGCGAAGGCGATGGTCTTGCCGGTGGCGATGGTGCGCACGGTTAGCACAACCGAGCTCAGTGGAGACGATGAGCCGTCCGTCGGAACCAAAGCGGGCGGTGGGGGTATGTTCGCGGGAACGGCGATTGTGTACCGGTCTTCATCTCGAAGTGGCTGTGCGATCTGGCACTCCAGGCATACACGACCGCTGTAGTTCTCGGGCGTGAGTGCTACGGATTGAATCAGGACGTGACGGTCCGCGATGGAAGCCAGACGCAGGAAGCTCAGACGCGTTACCCGCCCGGTCGGGTCCCGGTGCCGCCATTCCCGCCAGAGCATCCCCTGTCGCAGGTCAAGCATCCGTCGATGTTCCAGGAACTCTCCCTCCTCCAGCTTCAACTCCCGCCCCTCCACGATTACGCGTAGCTGCGTCCAGTCAGGAGCCAGCGCCAGCTCAGGGCTAGAATCAGACAGTGGATTCGTATCGAATATGCCGGCCAGAAACGTGGCCGGGGAAGACAGACTACTGCCCTCGGCCAACGAACCGCGCGTCCCGACATAGCCGTTAGAAACAGTGAAAAGAGACTCGATCTCGTGTTCACGGGCAAGGTTGAAGCCCTCCTCTACGAGAAGCCAGCTCCGATTGGGAGTGGGGATGGCGGGCAGATCGAGCAGGTCCAGGCCGCCCATCGCGGTGTTCCTCTGCGTCTGCACGCGCTGCTCCCCCAAAGCAACCTGACACGCGAGGATTTGCTGGAAGCGCACCGGTCCGCCGCCCAGATGAATCACCTCCGGTGGCACGCCATTGGGCTCGCGTCCCACCGACACCAGGATAGATCCTCGCACCCCCGGCACAACCATCTTATAGTCGCTCCCCTCTATCCCATCGATAGGGCCAAACTCATCGCCGGCGATAAGGATGTCTTCGGGGAGGACCTTCATAGGATAGGCTAGCTCGCGCACAAGCCATTCAACTGCCTCAGCCTTGTCGGTGAGCCCCACCTCGATGTGTTTGACGTCGCTGGTGATGCGGGCCCCGATGCGCACAGTCTGCGAGGTATCGGGGCAGGCCCCGATTCGCACAGCCCGCGAGGTATCGGGGCAAGTATCGCTCAGGCCTTTTTCCCGGGCGATCCTTTGTGCCAAGTCGATGACTTCACGAACTCCGCCGGTAAGTCCTGCGCTCTGGAGCCTGCCTTGCACGGCCCGCAGCAGGTCGTCGATGGCCGATTTCGGGGGGTCGCGCCACTCGGGCAGTGGTATAAGGTCGATCTTGCGTCGGTTCAGGCGATTATAGATTACACGTATGTCCAGGCCAGTCATAGACACGAGTGCGTCGCGTACGGCGTCCGCAATCTCGGTAAGCAACTGGTTCTCCCTCGTCGTCGCTACACGTCGCCAGAGCAAAACCGGGCGAGACTGGTCGTGAAAGTCCCGATCCTCACTTTCCTTCAATTGTATCGGGGCAAAGCCGTAAACCTCCGAGCCCCGATTGGTAGAGATGTACAGGTGGCGCTTATGAGGGCCCTGGATAGCGGCGGAAAGCTGGCGGTCGATGTTGGGGAAGCTGGTTCCAGTGATGACCACGATAGGGATGCCAAATCGGAGCAGTCTTTCCAGGAGGACATGCACATTGCTCGCGTCCTCGCGGCGGCTCATCACAGCGGTGCCATCCCAGTCGAAGGCGATAATCTTGAACGGATGCGCGAGCGCAGGCGGTAGGTTCTCGCAAGCCGCCGGATGTTCGGACGATTTCATCTAAGCTCCGTGATCTGCACCTGCGGCAGCAGAGCAGCAACCATCTCTGCCGTTCCCAGCGCCGTGCCCGGCGTCATCGCCGTCGCGGCCCCCGCGGCTGTACCCAGGCGGAGTCCTTCGACGATATCGTCTCCGCGAGCGATGGCCACCGCCAAGCCCGCGACAAGCGAATCTCCCGAGCCCACGGTGCTAAGCCGTTCCACCTTTGGCGGAATAGCCTGCCAGACCTTGTCGCCTTTTACGCAGACAGCACCTTGCGCTCCCATCGATACCACGACCACCGCAATCCCCCTTCTCACAAGCTCAGTCGCGCCTTCTACCACCGCACCCAGATCAGGCAAAGAGCGTTCCAGGAGACGCTCGGCCTCGGCCACGTTAGGCTTGATGAGGTAAGGCTTCGCTTCCATACCGTGGCGGAATGGCTCATCATCCGCGTCGAGGATGGTTTTGACGTGCTTGGAGCGCGCCAGGCGAATAAAAGAAGCGTAGGTATCATCTGACAAGCCAGGCGGGAGACTGCCAGCGAGCACGAGAACACGTCCAGCCTGCAGCCAGAACTGGAGCAAATCATCTAGCCTGGCCAGATGTTCGCGATCGATAGCCGGGCCTGGACCATACAGGCTGGTACTCTCATCGCTGGTCTCATCCACAACCGTGACGTTGAGACGCGTCTGGCCGGGGACGTGCACGAAGTGGTGTTGAACGCCCTCGTCATCTAGGGCATTGTGTGCGATAAGGCCGATCTCTCCAGCCAGAAAGCCGAAGGCGATGGTTGGCCAACCGAGGCGATGGGCGACCCGTGAGACATTGATACCTTTGCCAGCCGGATCTAGCTGCGGGCTTCGAAAGCGGTTCACCGCGCCAATTTGCAGGCTATCCACCCAGACTGTCTGATCTACCGATGGGTTGGGGGTTAGCGTAATGATCAAAGGTGACAGCTCCTCTTTACATGCCGCAACTGCGCTTCGTCCTCTGCAAGTTCAATGCCAACGCGAGGTAGCTCTCTGGGGATTGGCACGCATTTTGCAGACCGATCCTTGGCACGCAAGGCAACAGGCCGTGGGTTGTGTACAGTTGATCGCGGAGAGAAAAATGGGGTTCGGCAGCATTGTGGCCAGGCATCGCGGATATCCCTCGTGCGCGAGGGAGATGGGACGTTAAGTCCTTCTCAGGAAGGACTCGCCTGATGGCTAAGAGTAATCGAAAAGCGCTATAAGGAGGAACATCGCTGTGCGTGCGCGTGTGGTCGGCCTGAGCTCTGCGACGATGTTAGTGGTAATGTGGTTCCTTTTCGCCCGGGCTGTTTCTGTGGCCCAGCCGCAGGACTTCGATATACCTAACGGGCACTTTTTCACGCAGACGGGCGGCGATGGCGAAAAAGGCTTTGCCGTAACCGACGACGAGGGCATTCCTTTTTGGACGGAGTTTCAACGGCTCGGAGGAGTGCAGGCTATAGGGTTTCCAGTCTCACAAAGATTCATCTGGGACGGGCTGGTGTCCCAGGCCTTCCAGCGTGTGATCTTTCAATGGCAGCCGGAGAACGGGGCTGTAGCTTTCGTAAACACTTTCGATCTTATGTCCAGTGCGGGCCTCGACGATTTCCTGCTATCGGTGCGGCAGGTGCCAAAGCCGCTCGCCTTCGACGAAGCGGGCAAGCCCTTCGATCAAATCGTCTCAGAACGGCTTGCACTACTGGACGCGAATCCGGCGATCAGGGCCGCGTATTTCGGTGTCGCGGGTGATCCCGTTCAATTCAATGGGCTGCCGACGTCGGCGGTAATCGACATGGGCAACAATCTCGCTTTGCGAGCGCAACGGGTCGTCTTCCAGCAATGGAAGGAAGATGTCCCGTGGGCGAGGGCGAACGAGGTCACTGTCGCCAATGGCGGCGACATCGCCAAAGAAGTGGGGCTGCTGCCGGACCAATCAGCTTTAGAGCCCGTCGATCCACCGGTAAGACCATTCGCACCCAGGGTTGAGGTGGTTGCCACAGGACTTCAGGTCCCCTGGGCGCTCGCGTTCGCCCCGGACGGACGGATCTTCTTTACCGAGCGTCCAGGGCGCCTGCGGGTCATCGTGGGCGGCCAATTGCAGGCAGCGCAAGTTGCACAGCTTCCGGCAACCGAAGCTGGAGAGGCAGGCTTGATGGGACTGGCGCTGGACCCAGCGTTCCAGCAGAACGGGCATCTCTACGTGATGTACACCTTTCGCAACCCCGCCGGCGAACTGAGGAATCGTGTATCGCGATTGACCGAGAGTCAGGGAAGAGCCGGCAACGAGATCGTAATCCTGGACGATCTGCCGGGAGCGACCATACACGACGGAGGCCGAATCAAGTTCGGGCCGGATGGCAAGCTGTACGTCGCAACCGGAGATGCGGCTAACACAGCGCTGCCGCAGAGGCTCGACTCTCCAGCGGGGAAGATCCTACGGATAAACGCTGACGGCACAGTGCCGATCGACAATCCCTTTCCTGGCTCGCCGGCCTATTCGCTGGGGCATCGCAACCCGCAAGGGCTAGCCTGGCACCCGATCACAGGCCAACTGTTCAATACGGAACATGGTCCCGTGGGCAACGACGAGGTCAATATCATCCGGGTTGGCGGCAATTACGGTTGGCCAAACGTGAGCGGCGCAGGCGGCTTGCCTCAGTTCGCGGACCCGATACTTGTATTCAACCCCGCCGTCGCGCCATCGGGCGCCACATTCTACAATGGCAGCCAGTTGTTTCCGTGGCGGGGCAACCTGTTCTTCACAACGCTGCGAGGGCAGCACCTGCATCGCGTGTCGCTCGCGGGCCCAAGCTTCGAGGACGTAGCTGGCCAGGAGCGGCTCTTCGAGGGAGAGTTCGGCCGACTGCGAGACGTGGTAGAGGGACCGGATGGATTTCTGTACTTCACGACGAGCAATCGGGATGGCCGGGGAAGTCCGCGAGCAGGCGACGATCAAATACTGCGTATCGTCCCGTAACTCCCCTTCACGAAGGTCGTTTCGTGAATAGGTAGGTCGATCCCCGAAGGTGGGTGACTGCTCCTTCCGCTGAAGGCTCTCTACCAGCATGCAGAGGCCATTCCAGTTTGCCGAGCAGCATATTTCGCGAAAACATCAACGGGAAAGGCATAATCGGGTGGCGTGTTATGTCACCCTTCGGACGAAGACATCAACCCGCTCTGGTTGGGACCTCTCCAGCGCACAATCAGGATGCCTTTTTGGATTTCAATGCCATCCGGCTCCGCCGGATATGAGTAGTTTTCGGGTTCTTTCTCGGGAAGGCTCCCAAATGACCGGGCTGGTGGCGTTAGCTCACTCCTAAAGTAGGCAATCGTTTCGGCCAACCCATCGCGTAAGCCCACCCGCGGCTCCCAACCGAGAAGCGTTCTGGCCTTTTCAATGCTGGGGCGACGCCGCTGCGGATCATCGCCGACTGCTGGCTCTGTGAAGACGATGCTCGAGCGCGAGCCAGCCAACTCACGAATGAGCTCGGCGTATTCGAGCACCGTGTGCTCTTCCGGGTTGCCGAGATTTACCACCTGGCCGCTGGCATCATCGCACGCTATCGTTCGGATGAGCCCGTCCACCAGGTCAGAGACAAAACAGAGCGAGCGGGTCTGGGTGCCATCGCCATAAACGGTGAGAGGCGCGTCGCGCAAGGCCTGGGTGATGAAGTTTGGCACAAGCCGGCCATCGAGGGGATCGGACCGGGGTCCGTAGGTGTTGAAGATGCGCACGATGCGTGCGTCCACTCGTCGCGATCGGGCGTATGCCATCGTCAGCGCCTCTCCATAGCGCTTGGCCTCGTCGTACATCGAGCGAGGTCCGATGGAGCTCACGTTTCCACGGTACTCCTCGCGTTGGGGATGTTCCAACGGGTCCCCATAGGCCTCAGATGTGCTGCAGTAGAGGAAGCGGGCATTATGGGAGGCCGCGACCTCCAGCAACCTGAGAGTACCTTCGCTATTCACCCGCAAAGTCTCGATAGGATGGCGCTGGTAGCCCGGAGGGCTCGCGGGGCTGGCCAGATGGAATACGCGCTCGACGCGAGAGAGCGATGGTAACTCTTCGATAATGTCGTGCTCGACGAATGTGAACCGCGGCCATTTCAGAAAAGGCTCGATATTCGACCGTCGCCCCGTGATCAGATTGTCGATACAAACGACTTCGCCTCCCTCGCGGAGGAGTCGCTCGCAGAGATGCGACCCGACAAAACCGGCTCCACCGGCAACTAAATCGATCACGTTTCTAACTCCTTGCAGTAACCTCGACTTCGCAGGCGAAATAAGAATCGCTCGAAGATCTGGCCAGGCATCGGAAGGCAGGTTTGAAACCGCTTTTTCTGGCTAAGCATACACATATTCGAGGTGCCCGTACGCTTCTCGGTCAGGCAACTTCCTCATCAGGATACCGAACAGGGGAGGCGGCAACGCGGTCACATTTCACGCCGTTGGCGTGGCACCCAAAGGAGAGGTAGGTATAACCCAGGCCCACGAGCATCTCCCGATTGAGCACATTGCGCCCATCGAACACGACCTGCCTCCGCATCAGCGCACGAATCTCTTTCCAGTCCAGGTTCAAGTAGCTGGACCATTCAGTCGCCAGCAGAAGCGCATCGCTCGCCTTGGCCACACTGTACGGATCAGAACAATACTCCACGTCAGGTAGCACCTGGCGGGCGTTGGCAATCGCGATTGGATCATGCGCGCGAACGCGGATACCGCGCTCGCACAACTGTCGAATGACATCTATTGCAGGTGCGCCGCGAACGTCATCAGTGTCGGGCTTGAAGGCGAGACCGAGAACGCCCACGGTTGCATCGGTGGTTGTCCCCACGATCTCGAGCAGATGATCCACCGCGCGTCGCCGCTGACGAGCGTTCACGTCGAGCACGGCGCTGAGAATCGTGGGGTGATAGCCGTGCTGAGCGGCTATCGCTATGATGGCGTTGACATCTTTCGGCAAGCAGGCGCCCCCAAATCCAAGACCGGCGCTAAGGTAATTCGATCCGATGCGGTGATCCAAGCCTATGATCCGCGCCACCTGACTGACATCCGCATGAACCGCATCGCAAACGGCTGCTATTTCATTCATGTACGAGATGCGCGTCGCCAGGAGCGCGTTGGCGGCATACTTCGCCAACTCGGCCGAGCGGCGGTCACACCTTACGAGGGGGGCATCTAGTGGTGCATACAACCCAGCGACTCGGGCACCGGCGGTGGCGCTCGATGCGCCGACGACAACGCGGTCGGGTTTCAGGAAGTCTGTGACGGCGGTCCCCTCGCGTAGGAATTCCGGATTGACCACAACTTCAATGTCGGGTCGTCCCGCGTCGGCCACGATTTCGGCGATGCGATCTCCCGTCCCCGGGGGGACCGTGCTCTTGGTGACGATGATCAGCTCTGGGCGGGCGTGCTCGAGGATTTCTTGCGCCGCGGCAAAGACAAAGCTTGTGTCTGCCCCACCATCAGGGCCCTGGGGCGTCTGCACGGCGATGAACGCGAACTCGGATGCCGGAATGGCTGGAGCAAACTCGCTGGCAAAGCTCAGTCGTCCGGTCAAGCGGTGGCGAGCGACCAGCTCGTCCAGCTCTGGCTCATATATTGGCAACTCGCCCTGTTCCAGCAGAGAAAACCGGGCCGTGTCAATCTCCACGCATGTGACGTTGTGGCCGAACTCGGCCAGGCATGCCCCCGTGACAAGGCCAACGTATCCAGCCCCTATCACGCCTATCTTTGCCATCAAACATCTCCTTCAAGCTCTAAACACCATCAGTCGCACAACCAACTCCGTAGTGCCGTCCTAAGATTGGTGCCTTAAGAGTATTCTACTAGTATAACTGTAGATAGATAAGTGTGTTTTCCCCCATAATCTCATGAGGGATTTTCCCCGAAGCGCATGGATGATTTCACTCAGGGCGACCATTATGAATCAAAATGCTGGACGGAACCTGAATAGCGCTGGTGGGTGAGGGCAAGCGGATTGAAGCGTAGGTGAAGATGCTGGAAACGTTGTAGCGAGCCAATCGTCTGGAAGGCATTGTGAGCGCCGACATGACCTTCGACGAGATCGACAACTTCAATCGATTCGATCCGTCAGAACTGTATCCTCAGGATTGCTCATGGTTGTGCCAGCGTTCTGTATCAGGCAAGGAGCCGTCGTCAGGACTGCGTTATGTTTTCGACTCGACACGCCGACTTCTCACCATTTGAAGACCCAACACGCCAAGCACAAAAATCCAAGACGTCACGCTGATCGCTAACCCTGCCTTGAAGGTCCACGGATCGAAGACGAATCTGATCTCGTGGGTCCCGGATGGCAACTCGACCGCTCGGAAGATATAGTTGGCCCACAACACATCGCTCTCTTTGCCATCGACGTAGGCCTTCCAGCCCGGATACATGACGCTGTTCAAAACCAGGAAAGAGGACTCGGGACTGGTGGCGGAAACCAGCACTTCGTTAGGTGTGCGAAAAGATATGCTTTTCACCTCACCAGAGATTGGCTTACTACCAGGTTCGGTGAACATCTTCTTCGTCGAATGGAGCAACACCACTTTTGTAGGCTCGAAGGCGCTCGACTTGAGTCGATCAAGCGCCTCGTCCGGGGAGGCGATCTCTGCGCGCGGCACCACCATCGCCTGAGGCAGCTTGGTCTGGTTCACATAGACGTCAAGCGGGCCGCTGCTCTGCTTCACCAGCTTAAACTTGGTCGGGTCCAACTTGGCCCCTTTGCGCGCAATGACGTAACGCACGCCGAGCAGATCGTAGGCCCGCGTGCTCCGACTTCCAAGATTCTTCCAGAACTTCCGGTAGGCCGCATAGTACAGGGGCTTGTCCAGACCCGCCACATCGTAAAACCCATAGATCAGCGGCATGTTGGGCTGCCACACGTCGGAAATGTCAGTGTCGGTATCTATCCGCTCTGGCGAGCGCTGTTCCAGCAGGAAGTTCACTATATCAGACCTGTCGAACGCCCTGGTAACGTCCTGGTCGGTAGGATTGAGATTACTGTTGCTAACGATGAGGTCCCCGAAAATGATGGCGAGTAGCAGGATCGGGGCTGCTTTCCTCCACTGGGTGCTTCGAATCGCCAACCGGATGACTACCACCGCCATGGCGAGGAATGCTGCCGACCAGGCATAAGAGGTCACTGCCACAAGCGTGCGCTGAAATATCCCCGGGTCGGAATTGCGATTGGCGATCAGGGCCAGGCCGAAAAAGGGCGTAATCACGGCCAAGGCCGCCAAACTAAGAATCGGCAGCCTTCTGCTAAGGACTTCGATCAATCGCAGACGGGGGCCGGCATTAGTGCGAATCAAGCTCTCCAATCCGTACGCCGCGAGCAATGCCAGCGACAGGTCGACAAAAACGAGGTTTCTCCCAGCCGACCTGACCTTGTTAAACGTCGGCAGAAAGGCATACATCCAGCCGTGTAAGATGGATTCCTCCCCTAGCGCCACCAGCAGGAAGAAGACCGCGGCCAGGGCATAGAAAGTGACCCACTTGGAGCGATGTCTCCTTGCCAGCAGCGATACCCCGGCGAGAAGTAGCGTCGCTATGCCAACATAAGCGTAGATTTCGGTGAGGCTCCAGGTCAACCCCCAGTAGTTGGCGAAGCTATTGCCGAAGAAATGTGGCACCACCATCGTGATCAGTCCGAGGGGCTCCAGCGCGTACTCGGCAGCTTTCTGGTAGGGTATATTTGCCCTCACGGACAGGCCGGCCAGCTCAAGCGTGGGCAGCAACTGGACCGCTGCAATGCCGAACCCCACCAATGGCACGAGCACGGCGTATCGTAGCGCGCCTGCCCACAGGCGCAGCCTCTGGCCAAAAGTCACTTTTAAGTCCGGCTTAACCTGCCCACCGATGACGACTGCCCATACCCAATACAAACTAAGGAAAAAGGCGAAGTAGAGCGGCATCTGCGGGTGGCCTCCGAGGATCGACACCCCAAAAAAGGTTCCCGCCGCAACCACGTTCCGCAACACATTTCTAGACGTGGATTTTGTCCTGCGTTCACCTTCCTTCTCCTGGAGGCTAGGTTGGGATGGAGACCCCGCCGGCGTGCAGTCACTCGATCCGAACGGGAGCCTTTTCGAGGCACTGGCCCGTCCGGAGGCATATCCTCCCAAAGCCCTGTGGAAAAACAACAATGTCAGAGGGAACCACACCGTGGCATATAGAATATTCGGGTGCCCGAGCCGCGCGACCATAAAGCCCCCGAAGGCGAAGATGGTCCCGGCGGTGAACGCGGGTACCCTCCCGAGGCCTAGCGTTCGCGCGTAAAGGTACGTACCTGCCGCGGCGATGAAATAGTGCAACACGAGCAAGCTTTCCACGGTCACATACGTGAACGGAACGGCCACGAAGTAGGTAAATAGCAGGGGCGGGTAGAAGAGCGAGGCCTCAATGTCGGCCGCAAAGGGGCTCCCCGAATAGAGATATCCGTTCCAGAGGGGGTTAGTACCCTGCTGGATGCTCGCGGCTGCGAAACGGTAGACCGGGTAATAATAAGAGTTAAGATCTCCGCCGCCTTTGGGCATCCAGATGTTGCCCAGAAAGAGAAACTTCCAGAAGAAGACGACGGTTAGCGGAACGAAGAGCGCGACGGCAAGAATATCCAAGTGTACTGCCGTCGTGCCCGAGCGATGCGCCCGCCTCACCACCCATGCTAGCCCCAACAGCGCCAAGGCTATCATCGATAATATTAGAAGGATCAAAGCAACCTCTCCAACCCTTTCTGAGGAGCATCTAGGCTACAAGTATACTACAGGAAGGGGGCAGAGGGATATAGTGAGCCCTTTCCAAAGAGTCAAGAAACGGTTGCTTATCTCTCTGGCGGAGGGCGAATTCCGAGTCATTCAACCGTGAAAGGACCCAGGAGGATACGATTGTCGTCTGGTTTGCCCGCGATCCGCACTGTCGGCCTGACGCCATCGTCTGGATTGTACATGCCCACCGCGAGCTGCCATTCGCCGGCCGGCATGACTAACGAATGGCCGTCGGTCACGACCTCCCCAGGCTTCCATTGGCTGGTAGGCGCCGTGTCTAAACCGGGCATGCTATCGTGCTGCGCCACTTTGCGCTCTGGATCACCGGCCGCTACCACATGAACAAACACTTTGTAGCTCGTGGAAATCGGCCCGGTCGCGCGCCAGAACAGCGTGACCTCGGTCGGCGCTCCTGCCCGGAGCGGGGACGATAACGACCACCCTAATAGCTCGATCTGATCACCTACCCGGGCGCCTACTCTGGACACACCTGGATCGTCGAACTTCACCCCGGCCCCAAAAGCATAGGAAACCAGACGTATATTCTCGATCCATTCATCCGACGTCTTGGTGCCGTGCGCCTCCAGCCACGACTCTATCTGCCCGTCTGGATCATAATCCGGTGGCATGTACTTCAAGAGGTAAACGCGTTGCGCGCCTTCCGTCGCCTCCTCCAGTTGGCTCCGCAGCCGACGGATCGAATCGTTCTGCGTCTCGCTTGTGGGCTTATTGGCAGCCCATTGGGACTTGACGAAGTATAGCACATCGGCCGGGTTCCTCAGGCTCTCGATATCGGCTACCGGCGCCAGAACGACGGGTGAAGGTCTGGCATCACCATAATAGTAAAAAAACGGCGGAACGGCCACGTTGACCAGGACGCGGTCTGCCGTGGTGACATTGGCCGCCAGCCACCGCACGGGGCCACGAAAATCGGCACGGGCTAGCGTCGGATCGGCATAGACGTGCCACAAAGACACGGCGCTCACAACGACGATGGAAAGAAGAGATATGGCGCCAAAAGCCGCCCGCTTCGTCCAGAGGAACTCGACACCCGCCGCCTGCAACAATATGAACGCGGGCAAGGCGACCAGGACATAGCGCACCCAGGGTCCAGGGTGATCTGAGGGGAAGCCCACCAGCTCAACGCCGATCAAGACCAGGGCAAGCCAGCCGGCGATTGACCAGCTTCGACGAACCGCCAATCCAACGAACGCCACACCCAGGCCTAATACCATCGTGGTCGTGGGAAGGCCGGTGGGCGAAGGTAATCCGTTGGCGAAAGCCTCGGCAACCCCGGATAAATAGGATGCCAGCGGAAGCCCACGTGGCGCATCGCTAGTCGCCGTGTAAAAGAACTCGTTCCACGAGAACGCTACCCAGCCGATGGTTGGCAGGGCGGAGAGAAACGTGGCGGCGCCCCAGACAAGGAGGTGGCGTCGCGCTCTGTGAACGACCAGGACCGTGGCCAGGACCCCAAAGGCGGCCAGGTAGTGTGTCCAGACCGAGGCGGCAGCGACCAAAGCGTAGCCAAACGCCCATCCGAACCGAATGCTGCGCTTTTGAAATGCTTCGAGGGCAAATAAGAACGTGCCAGCCGCCAGGGCTGAAGAAAGGGCGTAAGGGCGCGCGTCCTGAGCGTAATAGACCCAGAGCGGTGATAAGGCGGAGAGCAGGCCGGCCCATAACGCCCCCCTGCGCCCGAGGATGCGATCCGCTACCAACCATGTGAGCCAAACCGCAAGCGTACCAGTCACGACGGAGAGCGAGCGCAGCCCAATTTCAGTGGCGTCGAACACATGACGCCACCCCCAAAGCAGCAGGAAGTAAAAGGGGGCCTGGCTGGTCGCGATGCGCACTCTTTCGAAGACGTCCCGCAGACTACCATTTGTGTGGGCCCAGGAGTAGCCTTCATCGGTCCAGAGACTCTGATTCCCGAGCCAAAACACTCGCACCGCAAAAGCCACGAGTAGAATCGCCGCGGGCAGCCACCAGCGATCCAGGATAGTCCGCCGGCGAGTGGATACCGAGAAGCTCCGTGAATTTCCGCCGCGGTGATCTCTATTCAATGCCAAGGAGAATCATCCTCCACCCCGTGAATGGAATTGCAAACGACGTGAAAGCACCGTAGACATCACGGCGAGAAACGCCTCAGCCAGCGCCGACAAGAACCGGGTTACGAACGCGGCGGTGGTAATCGCCGGCGCAGCGACGAATGTCGAACTAAGTGCGACGACGGTGGCCTCTCTCACGCCTATTCCCCCAGGGGTGAGAATCGAGAGCACCCCCACCACCCACGCAAGCGCGCTCGCCCCAATGATCGAGGGAAGCAAGCGCAGAGGAGATGGCGAGATCGAGGCCAACACCAGGAACAAGCTCACTCCGGATAAAACGTGGGAGAAGGCAAACCAGATCAGCAGGGCGAGCACCTGGGAGTAGCGCAATTCGATGTCGATCGGCTTCTTCTTCAAGGCCCGCGACGCCAGGTTCGCCAGCAGTTGCAGGCCCCGGGGGTGCGTCATCGCGATCCCAACAGGGATGAGAATCAGTAAGTAGAAATTGAATCGATCGAGGACGCCACCGCCGATGAGCACCGAGACCGTGAAGACGACCAGCCCGGACATGACGGCCAGGGCCTGCTCCAGATACATCGACACCAACAGGTCCTTGCTCGTGATGCCGATTCTGGAGCCCAAATACGCTCGCCCCGCGATGTGCCATCCCGCACCGGGCAGATAGCGTGCGGGCGTAGAGACCAGCCAGATGTGCAAGGCCGCCGCGAAATCAATGTGAGGGGCCATGGCCCTCAACGTCAGCGCCCACCCGGTGCCCATCACGAGATAGAACCCCGCGTAGAACGCGAACGCCGTCAGCAGATAAGTCGGATTCATTTGCCACGAAAGAGATGCGAAGCTCTCCCAGTCGCGCCAGACGTAGGCAACCCAGAAGACCATCACAAATACGGCGGCGAGGTATTTGAGCGCGCTTCTCATCGCGCGCCACCTTTTTGCCACCGCTCACTCAAGCGTCTGCTCAATGGCGAACTCCTCTCGGGGATTGTAGGTTACGTTGCGCAGCATTTCGCCGAGGAGGCCGGTGGAAACAAGCTGAAGCCCGGCTACCATAAGGAGAACCGCCAGGATAAGGAGAGGCCTGCGGCCGATAGACGCACCCCCAAACCAGATAGCTGCCAGGTAGGCAAAAACGATCAGGCCGATGGCAAACACGACCATCCCCAATGACCCAAAAAGCCGCAGCGGGTTACGCATGTAGGTGGTCAGGAAGAGAACTTGCACGAAGTCGAGAAACCCTGCTGAAAGGCGTCTCACACCGTACTTCGAACGACCGTACTTGCGCGACCGATGGTTCACGGGCATCTCGGTCACGTCGAACCCTTTCCAGTTAGCCAGCACGGGAATGAATCGGTGCAACTCGCCGTAGAGCGCCAGGGCAGAGACGACATCACTTCGGTACGCTTTGAGGCCGCAGTTGAAATCGTGGAGAGGGACGCCCGTTAGCGAGCGGACTGTCCAGTTGAAAAACGAGGACGGAAGCCGCTTTGACAGAGGATCTATCCTTTTCGATCGCCAGCCCGAGACCAGGTCGTATCCTTCGTCCAGCTTCGCGCAAAGGCGCAGTATCTCTGCCGGATCGTCTTGAAGATCGGCATCGATCGTCACAACCTTTTCCCCTCGCGCGAGCTGGAAGCCGGCGCTCAGCGCGGCGGTTTTGCCGAAGTTTCGCCTGAATCTGATGACCTTCACCCTCGGGTCCATCGCGTGAAGCTGTCGCAGCACCTGGAAAGATCCATCGCGGCTGCCGTCGTCCACGAAGATGAGCTCACCTTCCTCACCTTCGATCGCGCGTGCCAGTTGATTGTACAGGGCCTCCAGGCTCTCCTTTTCCTCGTACACTGGCACGACTATCGATAAACGGGGTCGCCTCGGCGAAGTGATCTCAGCTTCTCCAGGCTGAACGTCCAGGCGTTCTTGGGCCCTGCTCGATGGTTTAAGGTCCACCCCCATTTCAACTAACCCTCTTCTACTTCGTTGGCGCAGCCAGAACAGTATAACACAACCGCAAACCTATGTAGAGCTAAAGTTCATACGCCGTTATGATGCCAATTGGTCATAGAAGAGCCCTATATTGTCCCACCCCACGCAGGCTGATCTGGTATTAGCGCCCGGGGGCAACGAAAATGCCGCCAGGCATGCCGCCAGGCATGCCACCGAAATTGGCGGCCCCGGGAACACGCGGGGCGGTGGTCGTCGTGGTGGGTAGGACCACCGTATCGCCCTCCTGCAGACCGTTCGATACCTCGGTGAACTGGTCGTTGCTCATTCCCACGGTCACCGTTCGTGATTCGGGCTTCCCATCCACCATAACCTCGACCACGCGATTTCTTCCCTGCGACCGGACCGCGCGATTAGGCACCAGAAGGATATTCTCCCGCCGGGTAATCTCCACGGCCACGTTGGCCGTCATCCCTGGACGAATAGGCACATTTGTAGGATCCAGCTCCAGCGTCACGGGGTAGAGCACCACCCCTTGCGAAGTCGTGGGGATGGCTCCGATGAAGGATACGCGCGCCGTCATATTCTGATTGGGCAGCGCATCCGCTCCGACCAGGGCAGGTTGCCCCACGACGATGCTGGCCACATCGCTTTCGTCCACCCGGGCGTCGATGCGGAACTGGTTCAGGTTGACGATGATCATCACCGCTTTCGAGGCGGTGACCTGCTCTCCAACGTTAACGCTGATAGAATCGATGACGCCATCGAAAGGGGCTATCAGGGGAGCCTTCTGGAGAAGCTGCTGCTTCTGGCTCAGCGTAGCCTCGGCCAGACGAACCGCAACTTCCTGTGTGGCGATGTCGGTAGGAGACGCACCGGCTGTTTTCGTCTCCAATTGAGACTTCGCCTGTAGCATCGCCGCCTCCGCGGTCTTTAACTGGTCCTGAGTAGGCCCAGCCTCTATCTTCTGCAGATTGTCCTGGGCGTTGGCGCTGTCCTCCTTAGCCTTCGACACGTCGTTCTCGGCCTTGCGCAGCGCTATCTCCGCGTTTGCCCTGGCGCTATCCAGCCGCTCCTTCGCCGTCAACAGGTTTGACCAGTCTCGATCGACATCGGCCTGGCTGGCACCGCCTTGTTTGAACTTCGCCAGGGTCTCACCGTATCTGGCCTCGTACCAGTTGTGTTCGTTCTCACGGTCGCGAAAGTTTTTGGAAACCGTGTCGCTCTTCTGTGTCAGGATGAGACTGTCCTGGATATTGGCCAGCGCCACCTCGGCGTTCCTGACGGCGGCTCTGGCAGCATCTATGTCCTCAGCCTTCGGCCGGCCCTTCAGGTCGTCGTACTTGGTGACGGCGCTGTCGTAGTTAGCCTGCGCCGCAGCGACGTCCACAGCCTTTGGCCCTTCTTTGAGCTGGGCCAGCTTCAACCTGGCCTGTTCCAAGGCTATCTCGGCCTGGGCGACCTGAAGCTCCAGGTCAGAGCTATCCAGCCTGGCCAGCACATCCCCCTGCTTAACGTTGCTGCCAACCTTGACCAGCAATTCCGTCAGTTTGCCCGCGCTTTGAAACGCCAGATTCGCCTGCGAGATGGCGGCCATCGAGCCCGTGGTGTTAACAGTGGCGGTGATCGTTCCCCGTCGCACAGGCATCGTGGTGGCACGGGCAACTGGGGCCGGCGCAGGTCTGAGCTGCTGGTAACCCACGTAGCCTATCGCTATGCTCCCTAACAGGGCGATCAATAATACGATTGTCCGCGAGAATAACCCTTTGCGTCCTCGTGAGCGGGAACGACCGGTCATCGTCTGTGCTCGAGGCAACTCTCTTTCCATTGCCATAACCCACCCCTCAATACTTTGTTATCAGAGGTCAACAGTCACCTGGCGCCCCACGTTATCATAACCACGGTCTACTCGTAGCGCAGCGCATCGATTGGATTCAGGCTGGCGGCCCTCGTCGCAGGGTAAATGCCGAAGAAAATGCCGATGGCCGCCGATACCCCCACCGCGAGGGCGACCGCGTCCGCGGAGACCACCGTGTTCAAAGTCTGTCCACCCAACGGGATCCGGCCGATCAACATCGACAGGCCAGCGCCTAACATCAGCCCGATGGCACCGCCAGCCAGGCTCACCACAATCGCCTCGATCAAGAACTGGGTCAAAATGTCGCGCTTCTTCGCCCCAATGGCCTTTCTAATGCCTATCTCACGCGTTCGTTCCGTGACCGAAACCAGCATTATGTTCATTATGCCGATCCCGCCCACTACCAGCGATATGCCGGCTATGCTTCCCAGCAAGAGGGTCATGACCCCTGTGATCTGTGTAGCCGTGGAAAGGAGGTCCTCCTGGCTGCGAATGGTGAAATCGTCCTGGGGGGTGCGATGACGCTCGCGCAAGAGCGCGCCAATCTGCTCGACGGCATCACTCATCAGCTTCTCGTCGGCCACCTGGACGTAGATCGTATTGACGTTTTGCCCACCTCTGGCCGTGCGCTGGCGATTCAGCTTCTGCAGAAGCGTCGTCAACGGCACAATAACAATATCGTCCTGATTCCCCATCGACTGAGAGCCTTTACTTTCCATCACGCCGATCACGCGGAAGCTCACCTGATTGATTCGAATAGTCTGGCCGATGGGATCCATTCCACCGAACAGATCCGTCGCGACGTTGCTGCCGAGCACCGCGACCGACGACCTCCCGTCGACGTGCTGTTTAGAGATGAACTCACCCTGCGCTACGCGGAAGTTCCGCACTTCTTCGAACGACGGCGTCGTCCCCGTTATGCGAGTGCGGGTGTTCTGCGGACCCGCTACTATCTGGCCGACCGTCATGCTCTCGGGTGCGACCGCGACTACCGTCGGCACATTCGATGGATCGGCTATCGCATCGGCATCTTCCAGTGTAAGTGTCGGGGCTGTCCCCTGCCCCTGGCGCACGCCGCCCTGCTGCTGGTTTCCCGGCGTGACGAAGAGCAGGTTGGTTCCCATCCCTTGAATCCGAGAGCTGACCATCGCCTGGGCCCCCTTGCCCACGGACATCAGAGCGATGACCGCTCCCACGCCGATAATCATGCCCAGCATGGTTAGCGCCGAGCGCAACTTATTCGCCCCCAGCGCCCGTAGAGCTATCCGTATGCATTCCCGCAAGCTCATTTCGCAATCTCCCTATCGCACAATCAGGACACCTTCATGAATTTCGATGCCACCCAGCAGCCCGAGATAAGGTGAGTTTTGGGTCCTTCCCGAGGAAGGCCCCAAACCCTCGGCATCGCAGCGCACTATGCACGCGGTATTTGCCAGCTATCTTACCACGGCCCACGTTACAATACCAGGCGGATGTTAACTCGCTGTTAAGTAAATCCTAAAAATCTGCAAAAACCTTAAGGCACAGTCAGTCATTTCCAAAAAGCACGGCAAGAACCGCGTCCTGACCACCAGAACCAGACCACCGCACGTTGTAATTAGCTCTTGTCCTCAGCACCCAGTGGTCGCCGTCAAAAGATCGGAGCAGCGCTGTGCCTGGCTGCCACGATCCCGCCCATTCGTAGCTGCGCAGGAAAATGCTCTTTCCAGTCGATCTTTTCGCAAATGGTGTCACCTACGGCGGTCTTCGTTAGCGCTCATAGCAGTTTGCATTTTGATATGGCTACATTGCAGACGCTCGGTATATCGGTGGCTGCTCCGCTAGCCAAAATCCTTTGCAAACTGCTATAGGGAAGGAAGTGGTATGAGAGGTAATTTGGGGAGACGGGGTGAATGAGAGACAGGCTCAGGTGGGGAGGATCTTTCGCTTTATCAAGAATATGGCGTAGAGGGAGCTTTTTGCATGACGGAATCAGGAAGCATGGCGACCATGCAGGCTGCCGAGGCTGGCCGGCCCTGGCGACATCATTTACCGCGGAACTCGATGCCCGCGTGGCATCAGTTTTTGACTCCCATCAACACCAGTCTGCCCTGGAGGTCGGTAAGAAAATTGAAGGCTTCAGCATGCATACGATTGAATTCTTCTTTCAAGAGCCAGGCCCTGCCGCTCTCACGCTCATCACCGGTCGTGAGGAACGCGATAGCGTGCGAATCGGCTTCTAGGTCCTTGGCGTACGCAGCCGCGAGCAAATCCTGGAGCTCCCCGCCGACTATCGGCTTCTCGATAGCCCACAACTTCTCGAGAAGCGCTTGCTTTCTGCTGGAGAAATCCCTTATCTTCTCGATCGAAGCCTGCGCGCTGGAGCTCTGCTCGCAGCACTTCTTCCAGTTGTCGATTTCCCTGGTCAAGCTCGCGTAGTCGGTTTGCACCTTGCCGACCTGTTGCACGAACTGCGCCAATATGTCGAGCGTACGGCGTGCTGTCGCCGTGGCAGTCGCGGCCGCCGCGGACCGAGAAGCCACGGCCGTCGACGTGGCCTGTACATCGGCCACGGTCGTCGGAGTGAAAAAAGGTCCTGATCGTAACGTAGGCGTTGACGACGGTCTCACTGGCATGGTTGCCAGCGGAGCACCGATTATCCCGCCGCCGATGACACCAGCAAACAGGATGCCTGCTATCGCCATCATCCACACTCTGGACTTCATGGTAAGCTCTGCCTCCCGAGACATCGAGCGCGGCCCAACGATATCGCCATCGCGATCATCGCGAAGAACAGAAACGTTGGCTTAGCCCCGACGACCACCGCATCCAGTATGCCGAACGAGGCGTAAGACACCAGACCTCCGAGCACGCCAATCGCCAGAGGCCGTTTTGTGCCGACGCGCAGACTCCTTATCGCGTTTGTGATCGCTACAACCAGCAACAGCACGAAACAGGCCAAGCCCAGGAGTCCGTAGTCCAGCGCGGCTTGCAGGAACAGATTGTGGGCATGTGGCACGAAGAAATCGTTATGGTGCGAGAACGGATAACGCGACTGGACCACGCTTGGGAAGGTGTTGAGTCCGATACCGGTGAGAGGGTAATCGCGAACCATCTGCACCCCACGCTCCCAGATCTCGAACCGCGTTGGCCGTCCCCAATCAACCGGGTCCCAGGTGAGATCGCTGGCCGATAGGAGAGGGGCGATGGCTCTCGCCTGTCGCAGTGCCTTGCCATACCAGTCGGAGCCGAAATCGTCCGCCGAGCGAAGCTGGCCGCCGAGAGGCCCCACCAGCAGCCACACTGCAAACATTAAGACGAAGCCCGTCGCTGCCAGCGCTGCCAACCGCCTTGGCGAGATCATCATAGCCACCGACACGATGGCCGCGACGCCGAGGCTGGCCCACGCGGCCCGTGACGCGCTGATAGCAGTATAAAACATCATTAAGGCCAACGAAGCGGCGGACGAACCCGCTATCGTCAGCGGAAGCTTACCGCCGCGTGGGAGCCCGTCTGCGGCAAAAGGGACGGCGAAGCTTATCGGAATGAGCGCGGCGAGAACGCCAGCCACCTCGTTTGGATGAAAGCCGCCGATCGTTCCATGCGAGGACTGAACGTCCGCGATCAGACGTGGGATGCGATCGTAGATGGCACGGAACTGCAAAGTCTTCGAGTACTCATCCAGCCACTGGGTTCCGACGAGGCCCACCACCGCGATGCTGAGCCCGGCTACGGTGAGCAGGATCGCCACAGCCGTGGCGCGCCGCAAGGTGACGGCGTAACGCCGCACCGCGAAGTAGACGCTAATCGCGTAGAGCAATCCAAGGAGCTTCGGCTGGCTGACTTCCGGGTCGTCGGCGATCACCGCGCCCACGATTCCCATCCCTAACAGGCCCAGCGCGGCTACATCCGCCGGGTGTAGATTGGCCCGGGCGAACAGGCGCAAGCTTTTCACGGCGTAAGCCAGTGCGGGCACCAGCATCAGGACGCCGACAAGCGCCGTCGAGCCGGGCAAGAGCAATAGCGGCATTGCCAGCCCCACGAGTATCAGATAGAACATGTAGCTCGAGACTCCTTTTGCGAATGGTTCGGCGAGTCTAACACGAAAACACGTCAACCGCAAAGGGCACAAAGTGAAGACGGTGTACGCGGGATTGCGGAAATTCGTTAGGAGCGGATCAGGGCATCAACGGATATAAAACAGCTAAACGGATGGGGCTGTGGTCGATGGATGTCGTTTGTATGGCGCCCTGACTCACGGCACCCAGCCTGAGATTCCCAGTCCGACGACTAGAAAGCCCATCGCCACCAGGAAGAACGCCACGGCCCAGTATGTGTCACGGACAATCGGCAGAACGAGGTCCGCAGCGCGGCGCGAGGGCGGGGTCGGGCGTTGATGGACGGCGGCCGAGGGCTTATGGCCGTGGACTGATGGCTGGCCCATGAGCCGCTCCGCAGAGACGATCAGCCCCATCATCAGCCACAGAAGGACCGTCGGCTTTGCCCCCAGCGTTATGGCGTCGGTAAGACCGAATATAAGGTAGGCGAGCAGGCCAAGGAGGAGGCCGAGGATCGCCGCGCGCATCGCGTTATCCGCCGGCGATGAACCTGCCTTCCGGTAGGCCTTCCACCCGGCGTACGCGACGCTGGCCCAGAGGGCCACGAAGCCAAGCAATCCCCCGAGGCCGAGATCCACGGCAGTCTGGAGGAATATGTTGTGGGCGTGAGGGATACGTACGTCGGGGTCGACCAGGAAGGTCGGGTAGAGGGTCTCGATAACCAGGGGAAATGTGTTAAGGCCGATGCCAGTGAAGGGGAAGTCCTCGATCATATAGCGGGCGCGATCCCAGATTTCCATCCTGGCAGCGAAGCCGAGCGTGCCGGACGCATTGTCCACGCCACCCGTGGCAGGCGCATAATCCAGGAGGGATGCTCCAGACAGGGCATAGGCTAGGACGCAAACGGCCACGAGGGCAGCCGAGAACGCTATCCCAGGGCGTCGCCAGCGCCACACAAAGAGCACGGCGACGGCCATGGCCGTGGCGGCGAGCGCCGTGCGAGAAGCCGACAGCGCCAGAGCGCAGAGACCAAGCAACAAGGCAGCTCCCGTGGCCAGCCTCCACAGCGGCGACAAGCGCGCGCGCAGCAGCAACGCGAGCGGCAGTGGCAGGAGAAAGGCCAGCGCACCCCCTAGCTCGTTAGGGTTGAAGCCTGTGATCGGCCCGACCGAGGACTCCGCCCCCTGGATCAGCCGTGGGACGATGGTATACGCCGGTTTCAGCAGCGGGAACTTCGTCGTCATCCAGCTCGTGCCGACCAGACCGACCAGCAGGACCGCGACCAGGCCAGCGACCAGCAATCCCACGCCAAACCAGAACCGCCGGCGGCTGGTGACGGCGCCGCAGGCAGCATAATACACGGCGAAGCCCAGGAGGATGCCATAGAACTTGGGCATACTCAGCGAGAGGTCGACCGAGGGATAGAGGCTGGCGAGGGTCATCAGGAAGAGAATCAGGATAGGGAGATCGAGGGGGGTGCGGATGAGCCATCTATCAGTGGCAAGGCCACGGAGAAGCCAGCCCAAAGTGAGAAGCCCGAGGCCAACCCAGGGGAGAAAGCCACGGGGGAAGAGGAGGAGCGGGACCGCCAGGACCACCAGAAACGGCTCCGCTATCGGCGAGCGAAAACTGATGGGAGCGTGCAGCCGCCGAATAAGGAAGGCCAAGGCAATCCCTCAGTTATCAGGTATGGCTTCGTTCACCACACCAACTGGATGCCTCTCGGCGCCCGGCCGTTGGCCCTCATCGCCGACGACATCCCAGAGCTTGGCCACGATACTGCCATTCCCCAGGTTCTCGGCAAGCTCGATCAGCTCATCTACCTGGCGTAGAATCTCGAACCGGTCTTTGCTATGTTTTTCACGTATGCGGAATATGTGCGGGTGCGTAGTGGAGGAGCGCTCTTCTTCATCGCCAAGAAGCTCCTCGTGCATCTTCTCGCCGGGGCGCACACCGGTGTACACCACGGGAATGTCTACGCCCGGTCGCAGCCCGCGAAGGCGAATAAGGCGTCGCGCCAGGTCGTCGATGCGGACCCGCTGACCCATGTCGAGCATGAATATGTCGCCGCCCTGAGTGATGGTTGCGGCCTGAATAATCAGGCTGACCGCCTCGGGGATGCTCATGAGGTAGCGCGTCATTTCGGGGTGGGTCACAGTGACCGGCCCACCCCGATCGATCTGGCGCTCGAAGGTGGGGACCACGCTGCCCCTCGATCCAAGGACGTTGCCGAAGCGCACGGCCGTGAAGATGGTCGATCGTCTAGGGTTGAGGATCGATGATCTAGGATTGAGGGTTGATAAACTAGGGTTGAGGGTTGTCCGCCTGGCTCCGAGCGTCGGAGTCCCGTGAAGCGGGACGGACTCCGTTGGCGGAGAGGGTTGAGCGTTGTCCGCCTCGCTCCGAGCGTCGGAGTCCCGTGAAGCGGGACGGGCTCCGTTGACGGAGGGGGTTGGGGGTTGGGGGTTAAGGGTGGCCGCGTCGGCGATCATCATCTCCCCTATCCGCTTGGTCGCGCCCATCACCGAGCGCGGATTGATGGCCTTGTCGGTGGAAACGAGGACGAACCGCTCGGCCCCGTAACGGGCGGCCAGGCTGGCTGTGATGCGCGTGCCCAGAACGTTGACCCTGACGGCTTCGTCGGGGTATTCTTCCATCAGCGGGACGTGCTTGTAAGCGGCGGCGTGAAACACAACTTGAGGCTGGCGCCGGGCGAAGACAGCCCCCATTTTGGCTTCGTTTGTCACATCCGCGATGATGGGAGTGACGGGGAGGGTTGTCCGCCTTGCTCCGAGCGTCGGTCCGCCTTCCGGACTCCGACACCATTCATGGACTGGTCGGAGAGTCCCGTGAAGCGGGACGGACTCCGTTAGCGGAGAGGGTTGAGGGGTGAGGGACGCCACGAGAACGTGCTCCACCGATTCGACCGTGTCGAAGAGGCCGGATTCGTTGTTGTCTAGCATAAGAAGCTGCCGGGGCTCGAAGGTGACGATCTGGCGGCAGAGCTCGGAACCGATGGAGCCGGCCGCGCCGGTGACCAGAACGTTCTTGTTCGCCAGCAGGTTCCTACAGGCCTCAAAGTCAATATGGACGGGGACGCGGCCCAGCAGGTCTTCGGGGGTGACATCCCGTATTGGGAGCTGCCCACTGACACCGCTGATCACGTCGAACATATTGGGGATCACCTTGATCACCGCCGGCGTGGACTCGCAGATATCCAGGATGGCACGGAAATCCGCGCCGGAGACATTGTGGATGGCGATCACGGTGAGGTCCACACCGTGCCGGGCCACAATGTCGGGTATGGCGTGCCGTCCGCCGAGGACCTTTATGCCGTGGATGCGCATCCCGTGTTTGATAGGATCGTCGTCCACGAACCCCACCAGTCGGTATTGCTGACCCTCTTTCTGGTGCAAGAAGCGCCAGGCCAGCAATTGCCCGACCTCGCCCGCCCCAACCATTAGAACCCGCGTTCGTTCCTGATGAGGCTGGCCCAACAGGCCCCACCAGCGCCATCGCAAGCCGCTCCAGAGCCGCCTGCGGTATCGAACACCGACGAACCCCACGAGAATGAACAGGCCGGCCAGAAGCACAACGCTGACTGGAACTGGCCTGTCTCTGAGCCAGAGCAGGTCGAGCGCGGCGAGAAAGCCTGTGCTCGCGACGACGGAGCCCGCGATGACGACGACCTCCCCGGCCGAGGCGTAGCGCCAGATGCGGTGATACAGGCGAAACAGGTAATTGATCCCGCAGTAGACGGCTATCGCCAGCAGGGAAAAGAGCATCGCGGGCTGTAGGTCGATATCGGCGGTGATGGATCGTGCGGCCCAGGCCAGGGCGAGGCTGAGCACGACGATGCTCGCGTCGAGGACGACCCAGGGGACGCGCCGGCGAATGAAGATGCGCATGCTGGAGAAGTATCGAGATTCTACGTCGCAGGGATTGTCAAGGCGACTCATCGGCGGCGCTCCTCGGAAGAGGATCGGGCAACCAGGCGATCCGTGCCGTTGCTGCTGCCTGCTCCGAAACCATTGCCGATTCCGATGGTTTCGGAGCCGATGCCGTCACCAGCAGCCGGGCGCACGACAAGCGGAGGGTGCAAACCGCGAGGGGCGCTTCGAGAGAAGAGCGCAATGGCCACCTGAAGCAACACGAGGATATCTCCCCAAAACGACCGCAGCATGATGTACTCGACATCCATCCACAGCTTATTAGGCAAGACAGCCGTCAAGTAAACATCCTCCAGATCTCCCCCTACCGCGAGCACCTCCTCTTCGTGTCGGTACCTGACCGCCGCCGGGCTGGCCATCCCCGGCCGAACGCCGAGCACCTGCCGCTGAGCGGGGGTGTAGTAGGCCACGTAGCGAGGGTCCTCGGGGCGTGGGCCGACCATACTCATTTCGCCTTTGAGCACGTTGATGAGCTGGGGCACCTCGTCGATCTTGAACTTCCTCAGCCAGCGCCCTACCCGCGTGACGCGCGGGTCACCCTTGCGGGTCAGGCCCGGACCGAACCTGGCCGCGTCGACCACCATCGTGCGAAACTTGTACATGGTGAACGGCGCCCCTCCCCTACCCGCGCGGCTCGCGCGGTGAAACACCGGCCCCCTGGAATCCAGCTTGATGAGGGCGGCTATCAGAAGAAACAGGGGCGAGAAGACGATCAGGAAGAAGACAGCGACCGAAACGTCGAAGGTGCGCTTGAGCATCTTTCACCGCCTGAACGTGCGCGCCACGTCGGACACCGCCTCGATCACGTCATCTACGTCCTGATCGGTCATTCGTGGAAAGAGCGGGAGCGATATGATGCGCCGGTATTCACGGAAGGCCACCGGGAAATCCTCGGGCTTGTAACCGTATTTGTCGCGGTAATAGGGGTGCAAGTGGATGGGAATAAAATGAACGCTGGTGCCGATGTTGCGGAGTTTGAGCTCCTCGATGAAACGGCCGCGGTCGATGCGCAGCATCTCCAGATTCAAACGAATCACGTAGAGATGCCAGGCGCTCTGCACATCCGGGCGCTCGACTGGAATCTGAAGCGCGTCAAGCCGGGCGAAGGCCTCGTTGTACCTGCGGACGACCTCGCGCCGGCGCGCCTGGAACCAGGGCAATCTGCCCAACTGGTGCAGGCCGATAGCGGCCTGAATGTCGGTCATGTTGTATTTGAAGCCAGGACGGATGACCTCGTAATACCAGCTTCCTTCGGCGCCGTAGCGCTTGTAGGCGTCGTGGCTCATCCCATGGAGGCTCCAGACGCGGGCCTCGTCGATTGCCTCCCGGCTGCCCACGAGCATTCCCCCCTCGGCGGTGGTCATATTTTTGGTGGCGTAGAACGAATAGGCGGCCAGTATCGGCGCGGATGAAGGGCCGGCGCCCTGGGATTCCGAGCCGATGAGCCGTCCGTTGTACATAGAGGGCAGCGCGTGGGCCGCGTCCTGGATGACCGCCAGGCCGTGCTCGCGGGCTATCCCCAGTATGGCATCCATATCACAGGCGTGGCCGTAGAGATGCACCGGAACGAGCGCCCTGACGCGGCCATTCCCGCTGCCGCTGCCAACGCTCCGCGCGTTCTTTTCAAGCGCCTCGGCGATGCGGGACGGGTCGATATTGAGGGTATCAGGCTCCACGTCGACTAGAATGGGCGTGGCGCCCACCTGCTCGATCACGTGGATGCTCGAGCAGAAAGTCATAGGCGTGGAGATCACGCTATCGCCGGGGCCGATGCCAGCCGCCGCCAGCCCCACGTGTAGAGCGGCGGTGCAAGAGCTGACCGCGAGCGTGGCCGGCGCGCCGATGTAGCTCGCGAACTCCTCCTCGAAGCGCTTGACCTTCGGACCGGTCGTGATCCAGTCCGAGCGCAGGGTATCGACGACCTCATCGACCTCCTGATCACCCAGCATTGGCGGAGAGAAAGAGAGAAACGTCTCACGCATCGGTATTCTCCTTTGGCTTGACTAAGAGTCCCAGGTAGTGCGTTCGCAACGGCCGCAGGGTGGCAAACAGAGGATAAAGCAACGGAGTTAGCGGACCAAAGCGGCGAGCCAGGGGCGGGAGCAGACCTATCGTTCGCAGATGGCTCTCGAACCCCGGAAACAGCGAGCGGATGTTTTGCATGTTCATCCCCCGTGTGTGCGGGTTCTGCGGGTTATTGTAGCGAAAATCGAACCATAACACGGCGCCGCCCGGTCGAAGCACGCGACGAACCTCCTGCGCGACGTTGCGCCGCATGCCGCCATCGAGGATCGAGCTGAACACAGTGAACGTCATTATCAGATCGAAGTGGCTGTCCTCAAAGGGCAGGTGCTCGGCGTTGCCGCACTCAAAGCGGATATCCGGGTAAGCACGGCGCGCGGCCTCGACGCGATCGGGCAGGAGGTCCCAGCCGAGTAGATTCTGGGACCGCGCGCCGTAGCGCGTCAGGCTTGCCAAAACATTACCTCTGCCGCAGCCAAGATCCAGAACGATCCTGTCCGTCAACGGCAAAAGCTGGTGCTCACCCAACACCTTGCCTATGCCAACAGCCCGCTCGGCCTCGGCGCGCAAATTTCCTGGATTCGCTGCGTTGCGCCGCGCCTGCACGCTCGCGCTACTGTCGTAGCCGGAATAGACCTCTTTGATTCGTCGAATCTCGTCGTATGACAACGCTTATCCCTCAGAACGGTAGGCTGAAATACGGCGGCCGAGGAGCACGTTAGCCACCCCGAGGAAAATCCCCAGGTTCATCACGCAGAAGGCGTAGATAGTTGAAGCCAGCCGCACCTTGACACGAGATCTTTCGGTTAAGTGGCCGACGACGGCGGCGGCGTAGAACGCAACCTGGAGCGCGAAGAGCAATCGATAAGCCGTCTGGTCCAGGAGAAACAGGTTGGCGAAAAAGGCCAGCAACATGAACGAAGGCGCGAACCAGCGCAGCAGCTTGTGAGAAACGATAGACCACGCCACCCCGGGATAGCGCAAGGGGTTCAACAACTGCGAGCGGCTGAGCGTTCCGGACAGGCTTCGTATCGTCATTCTGATGCGAGCCCGCAACTCGGCGCCTGGCTGGCTGATTCGATCCTCATACGCCACCGCCTCGGGTTCAAATCTCACTTCATGACCCTGCCTGATAACATCGAGGGGCACGACGACATCGTCACCGTACTGTGGCTCCATCGGCATGAAAAGGCTCCTTCGGAAAGCCATGCACGCGCCCGTGACCCACGCGAGAATACCGTGCCGACTCTCCAGACGCCAGAGCAGATGCTCGATCCGCCAGTAGAGGCTCCCGCCACCGGTAATGGCCGTCTCGCCTGGATTGCTCCATATCAGTCGCCCCGCAACACAGCCAACCTTCGGATTGGCGAACGGCTTCACGAGCCGGGTCAGGAAATCGGGCGAGAACACGGTGTCGGCATCGGTGAAGACCACGATCTCGCCCGCGGCCTGAGAAACGGCCTCGTTCTGCGCGATGCTCTTGCCCCTGCCGGTCGAACGCAGCAGACGTACGTTAGGCTCGTGAAACGCCTGCACAATCTCATCGGTTCCATCGGTCGAATGATCCGATACCACGATGATTTCCAGCCTGGAGGCAGGATAGTCGAGATCGAGACAGTTTCTTACGCGGTCGGCGATGACCGCCTCCTCATTGTGAGCCGCGATAATCACCGTCACCGAAGGCTCCTCAGCCGGGCTAAAGGTTGGCAACTCGCCCGCGCGGCCTCGATCTCTATGTATTTTCCCCAGCGCCATTAAGCTGACAAGATATGTCAGGTAGGTGTGCGCCAGAACGGCCAGAGACAGCCAGAAGATAATCTGAGCGATCAATTCATCCCCTCGCTTCGGCCGAAGGCCCTAACACGCAAAAATCGTCCGACTCCGGCGGCGCGCTCGAAGTTTTCTATCCCGACGACCCGCGCAGCGGCACTCTTAACCGAGCCAATCAGCCTCATTTTGAACGGATATGCCCCGCAGAGCATCCGCTGCATATCCCCGTCTCCCACCCGTTGATCGATTCCGAACCTGCGCAGCACAAGAGGGCGCTCAGGTTTTCCTATGTCGTTGAACCCACGATCCGAGGTGCATATTAGACGATAGCCAACGTCATTTGCCGCTTGAAGGACCTGGCGATTGTAGTATCCCCCGGGCACTCCAAAAAAGGCGACTTCCCTTCCCAGTTTGTCTTCGAGAATCATCTTGGACCGCCCAAGCTCTTCTCTTATCTCTGCCAGGCTCAGTCGCGGCAGCCAGCGGTGGGTGTGCGTATGAGACCCGATCACCATACCCCCCTCTGCCATCTCCTTTATCTGGCCCCACGTCATATGGTGGTCTGTCCCCACGCTGCCCGTGGTAATGAAAAACAGGCCGTTGTAATTGCGACCGCACAATTCGGGATAGGCGATAGTGTAATCGCTGGCGTTGCCATCGTCAAAGGTGAGCATGCATACGAGCCGCTGGCTCGTGTTGGCTGAAGAACTACTCCAAGCTTCGGAGGCCAGCAGGGCGTGCGGATCGACGACCTCTCGCCCCATGCTGCTTATATATTGAATGAGGCGTCGAAACTTGGCGGTCGAGATCGACGACGGTCGATCCCGCACATCCCTGCCATCTATGGCGTGAAGCATCGGCACAAACAGTCTCACCATTGGTTTATCGTATCTCCCATCCAGCTTTCGAAGTAAGATGCGAAACTGCGGCACAAGTGAGGCCGCAAAAGGTCAAAGTTTTCGTTTCCACAAATACCTTTTGCTGCGCGGTGTTCTTTCACGCTTTCAGTTTCGTGGTCGCACGCGTCACGGCGACGGGGACGGAGAGTCCAGGTCGATATAATCCAAAGGATTCGATGGGGATAGGTTTTCTGAGGTAGCTGCGGCCAGAACTAATCGGTCAAGGCCTGGGGCCTCGCTGCTGGAGCACTATCTCACTAAGTGGCAGGCCACCAGCCATGGTAAGGCTCGCTCGTACCTCGTCTAAGGTGACGCCCGAGGCAATCTTACCTCGCAGGGTCTTACCAAGAGGGCGGATCTTCCCTGATCCTTGCAGGACTTCTCGCGCGGTCTTATATGGAACGTTTTCGCGAGCCCGCAGGGATTCTTCCAGCAACTCACGGGTGAGCGCTTCCGGCGAGTTCCCGGCCTTTCGCGCCTCCTTAAGTCGCCTATAGGTTTCGGGCGGAACATCGACAACGTTAGTGCTCACGTTTGTGCTCCCAATGATTCTCAGGCCTCGCACAACAAGTATAGCACGGGCACCTCTATAGCAGTTTGCATTTTGATATGGCTACCCGTAGCGCGGGGGCTCGTCCCCCGCCCCGCCCAGCGGGGGACGAGCCCCCGCGCTACATTGCATACACTCGGTATATCGGTGGCTGCTCCGCTAGCCAAAATCCTTTGCAAACCGCTATAGTGCGCTACCAGGTCGGGGCCTTTCCCTCTTTGCGAGATATCCTCCCTGAAGAAGGCCCACTATCCCGGGGCAGCATCGAAATCCGAAAAGAGGTCCTGATCGTACGCTGCTACGAGCAATCAACAAACTGAGATCCAGGGCTTTTTCACTTTAGTGGTTTGAGGTGATCCGCGTTTGCCCCACGTCTGGTGCGGCCGTACAGTTTCCGCACGAGAGGGAGAGCGCGAAGGAAAAGACGTCTTGCCAGGTCAGCGCCCATCCGTGCTCGCCAGAAATACCTGTAGGCGTGGGCCTTCGGCCCGAAGGTCTCCTTAAAATTGTCGATTGACGGCTGGCCCTTTCCCCCCAGATCATACACGTGGAGCCCGGCGTCGGCCGCCCATTTAATCGAGTGCCAGTGCAGAAGGTTATTGGGACGAAGCTTGTGGTACTCGGCAAAGGATGCGCCGCTCAGAAAATGGATCTCGTGCGAATCGTGAGGAAATAGACCGATGGCGATGACCTGGCCTTCGCGCCTGGCGACCAGCACGTTCATCATCCCATTAGGCACCAACCGATCACGCAGGCATTCGAATAACCGTTTGGGATGTGGTGACACTGAGTTGTGTCGGCCGAACGTGTGCTGCAGCATCGTGTAGAAATCGTCGATGATACCGGCATCGGAAACGTTTTCGATCTCGACACCCTGTCGCTCGGCGCTGCGCACAAACCGCCTGCCACGCGATTCGAGGTTGTCCCAGAGGGCCTTTTCCCCGAGGGTCAGATCCAGAAGGTACGTCTCGCGCAGCCCGGAACTCCAGCCATTCGACCGCATGCCTTCGAGGTCTTCCCCAGAGACCTCGCGACAGCCAATCTCAACGTACTGGCATCCTAGCTGCCGGCAGCAGTAGCGATACACCTCGTCAAGATGCGCGGTGGAGCTCTGCTGCCCTGTGTGCCCGTTGGACCAGACCCATCCCAGATAGGGGGTCATGGAGCCGCGCAACGGCGATCCAAACAGCCTGAAAGGACCCTTCCGGACAATGAAGCCAGGAAGTGCTCCTACCAGGCCATCGTCGTCGGAAGCACCGACAATGGCCAGATCCCACCTCAGCCCCTCGGCTACGGCCGCGAGCCAGAGAGGATGATGAAACAACGTAGCCGCGGGGCCTTCAACGTGCCGCAGAAAACTTTCATATTCGGTGAGCGATATTGAATGAAGTCGCAATGTCTTCACGATGCCTGCTCCACTTACAGGTAAAAGAAATACGAAGATGATTCTGCTCTCCGACCAACGCAAGTCTCTCGTAGAACCATTCCAACAGCAACACGGTTGGCTACCTGCCCATCGACAGATAGTCGAACCCTTGCTGCTGCATCACGGCTGGCTCATAGATGTTTCTCCCATCAACTACCACTGGCCGTCGCATCATCGATTTGATCCTGCCCATATCCAGTTGCTTGAACTCGTTCCATTCCGTCAGCACCACCAGAGCATCCGCACCCCGCGCTACCTCATAGGGGCTCTTGCCGTATTCCACTCCAGTCAGATGGCGATCGGCAACGGATTGAGCGACCGGATCGAAGGCTTTGATCACAGCGCCCTCGTGCTGCATCAAATGCACGACCTCGATGGACGGGGCATCACGCATATCGTCAGTGTTCGGCTTGAAGGAGAGTCCCAGCACGCCGATCTTCTTCTCCTGCAGCGTCCCCAGAGCCTCGCGCACCTTCTGCACGAGGTGTCGGCGCTGGGCCTTGTTGATCTCCATCACAGCCCGCAGCAATTGCGGATGGCACCCATTCATCGCGGCCATATGCTCGAGGGCCTTCACATCCTTGGGAAAGCAGCTTCCACCCCAGCCCACACCGGCCTCGAGAAAGGCGTGCCCGATGCGGCGATCGTAGCCCATCCCAAGCGCCACCTGCTTGACGTCGGCCCCCAGGCGCTCGCAAATCCGCGAGATCTCGTTGATGAACGAGATGCGCGTCGCCAGAAAGGCATTCGAGGCGTACTTGATCATCTCGGCGGTGCGCAGGTCGGTGATCAGCACCGGGCATTTCAGGGGGCTGTAGAGCTCGGCCACCGTCTCCGCCGCCACCCTGTCTGTCGCGCCGAGCACGACGCGGTCCGGGCTCATAAAGTCGTAGACCGCCGAGCCCTCTCTAAGAAACTCGGGATTCGAGACCACCGCAAAACCTAAGTCTCTCGTTAAGTTCTTCCTGATAACATTGGCCACGAAATCGCCAGAACCGATCGGCACGGTGCTCTTGTTGACAACGACGACCGATTTCGCCATCGACCGAGCGATCCCCACCGCCGCGGCTTCGACGTGCTGCAGGTCGGCTTCGCCTTCCTGACCGCATGGCGTGCCAACGGCGATGAAAATCACATCGGCCTGTCCGATGGCCTCGCCGTAGTCCGTGGTGAAGATCAGTCGCGACGCTTGATGGTTCCTCACGACTAGCTCTTCGAGTCCGGGCTCGAAGATGGGCAATAGGCCTTTTCTCAAAGCGTCGACTTTCTCTTTATTCGTGTCCAAGCAGAGGACCTTATTGCCCAAGTCGGCGAAGCAAGCGCCGGTGACCAACCCTACATAGCCAACACCGACGACGCAGATGTTCTTCATTATTGAAACCGTAACCTCCAGAGACAAAGGTAGATAATTGGTGCTCACTGGTGATACGCCGACCCGACAATCCGCCTTACATAGATGGGGCAGATCGATACTATGCTTACCCTCACACGCTTAACGAACGAATCGCCAGTACATCACCTCAAACACCGACGCCCACGAGGAGGGGAAGAAGGTCATCAAATACGCCAGAACGTGCTTCTTGCGGCGCCACTTGATCGATCTCAGGTATTTCCTCGCAGATGCCGCTTTGCCCTCCATAAAAGTCGCGATACCTTTCTGGTACGCGATTTTCTCTCTGAGCAATTCGATCTCCCGCGCGTAGTCAACGGTGAAGTTCGGGACCCACTGCTGAAGTTTCTCCAGGAGCAATTCCTTTTCGCGGGGAAAGGCCGCCAGGCTGGTGTGCGTCATGCTTTTCTCGCTGATTCTCCATTTGGCGAGAACCTGGTCTACAAACGCAACGTGGTAAAGATAGGCCAGCCGTACGATGAGGTCCATGTCGGGACTCTTGTAGAACCTGGGATCGAAGCCCTCGGGCATCGCACGCAGCGACTCAGCCCGGATCATGACCGTTTCAAAGGAAACGTGGTAGTCTACGAGCAACTCACGAAATATTCTCCCCTGGGGCGGCTTCTTCCTATTGAACAACTGTCTTACGTCAGAATGCCCCTTGAAGAAAAGGGTGTCACAGTGGACCAGGCCAACTCGCTCGTCTTCAAACAAGGGAATCTGCTTCTCCAGCTTCTGCGGCAACCATAGGTCATCGGCGTCGACGAAGGCAATAAACTTCCCGGTTGACAACTCGGCAGCCTTCTTACGTGCTGCCCCGAGACCTGCGTTTTCCTGGTAATGGTAGCGAATTGGCCAACCCTCGGCGATGTGTCGGTGCACGATCTGCCTGGTGGAGTCCGTAGAGCCGTCGTCGACGAAAATCAGTTCCCAGTTGTCGTAGGTCTGACCGAAGACGCTCTGCAGAGTCTCTTCGAGATATTTCTCGCCGTTATAGCAAGAAATGTTCACGCTAACCAAGGGCCTCATCAAGCACCTCCCTGGGTCTTGTCTTCCAGTTCTCGAATGCGTGCTCTACTTGTGCTTTGCGTGGCTATCGGCGAGCAGGTCCAGCCAGACCGACTCCTGAACGGCCGAAAACACGGACACACTACTCGGTTCCGCTCCGTTGTGGCGGACGGACTCGATGTAGTTCCAACGGAAGCGGAGAATGGTTTCCTCCAGGTCGTGCGCACCACATAGATGTATATGATCGGGGAACACATCGACAGCCGGATCGCCCATGCAAAGCATACCCTCAGGCTCATAGCAGAGCACTGGCATGCCGAGTGCCAGTCCCTCTACGCTCATAGTCGTGTTGCAAGAGAGGAGCAGGTCAATCTGGTCCATGCAGTCGATAAGGTGAACTCCCGCCCGGGCTAACGCGCCAAAGCGATCCGGGAGGATACCGATTCGATCGAAGGGGGCGTGCGGATGGTTGCGAATGAAGAACTTCACACCGTGCCTCATCCACAACTCATCCCTGGTGGCCAACTCCACGAGCAGCTCTCTTGCAGCCAACGCATCGTATGGTAATGCCACATAAACGCGGAGCGCTTCGTCCGCAGCAGTGGCTCGGATTTCCCACTTCTTCCCTCCATCGGTGTAAGCGGAGTAACGTAAGCTCCCGGCCATGATCGTTCTATCCGGCGGATACCCGTGGGACAGAAGCATTTCGTGCGCCCAGCAACTGCTGGTGAGCACCCAATCAGGGGACGGCAGTCGCTTTCGCTCATCCGGAGCCGGAAAGTAGCCCAAGAAGAATTTCGACACGGACGAGTGCTGATATGCGAGCATGACGACGTTCGCGGCTCCAATCCTGTTCCTGGCCAAACATAAGAGCTTCTCAAAGGACTGATTCTCGTACCAGTAGCAGATCGTCGCGCCGCCCTGCGACAACCGATCCATAAGCCGCTCGCAGGCGTGGAACCAGATGTAGCAGATCGTCAACCCATGTCCGCGAATCTCCCTCCACTTCTCTCGCTCCAATAGATGATTGAGGCCCAGGTCCAACGACTGCAGCCTAATGCTGCCGTTGAACCGAGGGAAGCGGAACATAGAGGCGATGATCTCCGTCACGCGCGCGTTCCTGATCATCACCTCCGTCGATTCAAGGTTCTTGCTAACTAGCCGATAAAGCTTACGGTCCATAAGTAAGTTGGTGAACCGCAGCAGGTGCTCCCCATTCTGTGCAACAAGCCGCTCTAATCCCGGGAGATACACTTCCGACATTCGGCCGTTATGATCGAATAAGCGGTTTTCGATAAGTGCATAACTCCAGACCGTGCGTCTCTCAGCCCCGTGCGCCAATCGTTGCCCGTCTGCGCTTTCACGCCTGGTGTGGCCTGAGGCAAGGCGCGCGAAGTATAGTTTCTCATAAAGCAGGGCCAGGACTACGTAAGTCCGAGCGGCCAGCCCTCGAATGAGGTACCACCCTTTTAGCAGCAACATCTGGAAAGATATGTTGGACTGAAAAGACACGTACTCGTGGTCGCGGTAGCGTTCTGCGAGCGTTTTGTAACACCATAAGTCTTCGACAACCACGACGAAACTATGTTTTGGGGTTTCAATTGTATGTTTCTGCACAAGGTCATCGAAGACGAGCACGTACGCAATCAGCAGCAGGAAATCCGTGACGTCAGGAACGCGGTAAGACAGGTTGGTGCTCCACCAGAACAGTTCGTCTTGTTGCTGCCCACCGAACAGCGCGACGGCACGATTGAAATCGTCGCGAATACGTCTGGCACTCTCGTTGACCCTGCTGCCCAGCTTAACCCGCGAGCCGTTGCCCAGGATTCGCGCCACTCGGTCGCGCTTGTTTACATCCTTGCCAAGGTAAACCCATGGCACACCGACCCTTGTCCGACCGACATCGCTAGCAGAAACCACTTGCATCATGTTGTCTGAATACCAGGAGCCCGATTTCGTCGACAAGTCTGGCAACCCTACTCTGGCCTACGTGCCCACACCCAACAGTGCGAGCTGAGTTGGTGTTCCGAAAGGAAGGCTTGGAATGCATCAAGTACGGCTTTCCTGCGGGACAGCAAAGTATGGACAAACCTGCCTGCATCTCTTAGCTGAACTCCGCCCGCAATAGCGTTGGCTACTATGTCGACATCCAACAGCCCAGGTGTTTCCACTGTTACGTCGACCATGCCAGCCCGATAGAACAGACGTTTGAAGCCTTCTACAGACAAGAAATTAACGTGGTGGGGGGGGCAAACGCTGTTTGATTTCTCCCATAAGACCTGAATGTCAAATCCTTCCACACCCAGTCCCGTTACCAGGATCCAACCGCCTGGCTTGACCAGTCGACGCAGCGACTCGACCAGGGCAAGGGGATCGTGAACGTGCTCGATAACTTCAAAGCAACTGACCAGATCTGCTTTGTCGCTCCACGCGCTGGCTTCCTCAGCCACTGTTTCCAGGACTTCGATCCCCTTGTCGCGAAGTATCCTGGCCGCTGCTCGACCGGGCTCAATAGCGTACACACACGCTTGCGGGTGCGATTTTCTCCACTCCTCCAGAAAGACGCCGTTTCCCGCGCCGACATCTATGATTGCCCGTGGATCGGAGTTGTGGTCTGAACAGCGGCGACTGATTTCTGCCACGCGGGGGTGAAAGATGTTCGCCCTCCTTGCTTCGGATACAGCGGGAAACAGGACCTCGGCCCAATAGCGGGATGAGGCGCTGTCGTTGTAGAAGCGAATGTATTCAGCTTCGGGTGGCCTTGGAGATTGAAACAGGCTCTTACACTCCAGACACTCACGATACGAAAAACCGTGTTTGGTAAAAACGTGCTCTGCCGCCTCATCACCACATCCCGGACAGGGAATTTCGCCACGTTCGGCACTCGAGAAATAGGTCTCAGCATCCTGGGCGCTCAGGCGAAGATACTCGGCGAAAAGCTCGGCCGGTCGAATTTCGTGTTCCCTCATCCTTGCTCTAACCATTCTTCGTGCTCATGTGACCTTCAGTAGAATCTTAAGACAATCGCGCTGTTTGAACAGCTTCCACGCCTGCTCGAACTCGTGCAGAGGAAGATCCCTCTGAGTAAGTGGTTCCAGTGGCAACTCCGGCAGCAACCGGATGGCTTCTTCGAACTCAGCCGCGCTGCTCCCCACCGAGCCAATTATCATCTTGTCGTAGGCCACGATACTTTCAAAATTGAACTCTCGCCGCGAGTACGGCAGCCCTAGCAGAAGGATCGTCGCCCCGGCCCTGCTCTTCTCCACGACGGCGTCCAGCGCTCCGGGATCGCCAGTCGCCTCGACGAACACGTTAAACCGTTCGAGCCCCTGCAGGGTGGCCAACGTTTCGACGAGACCGCGCTCGAGATAACCACGGCGACGGACATTCTGATCGTAGACGGCGACGGGGTAGCCACGGTGAGCCAGAATGCTGGCGGATAGATAGCCGATGGGCCCTCCGCCAATCACCAGGCATGCCTGGCTGCGGTCCCCGCCGATAGCGCGATCCAGTCGCGTGAGACCCTTCAGCACCACCGCTATCGGCTCACAGAGCGCCGCCCGGTGCATATCCACGTTGGCGGGCAGTTTATGAACGAACCGCCCGGGCGCGGCGACGTATTCGGCATAGGCGCCGTTCAGACCGATTACCCCCAGCTCCTTTCTTTCGGCGCAGGCGATCCAGTTTCCGCTCTTGCAGTGACCGCAGCCACCGCAGCTCTGAATGCACTCGACAACGACGGGATCGCCCACGGCCACGTGCTTCACGTTCGGGCCGACCTCGGCCACCACCCCGGAAAACTCGTGGCCAGGCACTATCGGGTACTTGGCCATGCCTTTTTCGTAATATCCAAGCCTGCGCTCGAGGATCTCCAGGTCAGTGCCACAGACGCCGACGTAAGCCGTCCGCACCAGCACCTCTCCCGGCTTGATCGGTGGCACGACCACATCTTCCAGTCTCGCCTGGCCCGGGCCGTGAATTACGACCGCCTTGCTCGTGCGATCGAAGAAGAGCTTTTCCCGCTCGCGCGAGTCTTCCATAAGCTTACCGTCGAGAAGGCCGATCGCCGTGCCGAGGCTCTTGTTGAATCGAAACCGTACCATTTCTTTCGCCTGTCTCAGCGGGTCGGGATGGCGCGCAGCACTCGCCACGTCTTGCACGAGATGAATACCCTCGCGCAGCACCTCGGGCACGATGTCCCTGGTGCTCTTGATGCCGATGGCTTTGGCGGCGACGGCCTCGCGATAGTACCGCTGGCGGAACTGGCGGGGAGTCGACTCGTGGATATGAACGATGGCCGCCTCGGGCTCGTAGACCACCTTGTAGCCCCGCTCCATCCAGCGCTTGGCCCAGGCGATGTCTTCCAAACCGGAGAGCCCCTCGTCGAACGGGTGCCGCTCCCACAGGTCTCGACGGATCGCGGAATTGGCGTTGTTGGCGAAGAAGCGCGGAGGCGCGAGGATTTCCTTCTTCCCACCGAAGACGCGCAGAAAATCCCGCGCTTCGCCAAAGTTGGACTGCGCGGCGCCCACCTGGCGCCCGTAGACCATCGCCACATCATCCTGAGCCAGCGGTGCAATCAAGCTCGCCAGCCAATGATCTCCCAGGGCTTGAGTGTGGGCCGATATTATGGCGGCAAATCGTCCGGTGGCGGCGCGTATGCCGACGTTGAGCGAGTATCCAAAGGTGAAGTCATGGCTCGCGATCTCAAGCAGTCTGGCTCCATGTTCGTGGGCGATCTCTCGCGTTCGGTCGTAGGACCCCGAGTCGACGACCACCACGTCGAAGTCTCGGTACGCCTGCCGCTCGATGGACGCGAAGAGCGCTGGCAGGTATTTCTCTTCGTTGAAGGTGCGAATAATGATGGAAGTCTCTGTCACTGCTGGCACCTGCTCACAGATGTTGCCGTCGTCTGGCGAAATCGGATGAATCTATCGGTTAGCCATCCGTAGTTCTCTGATAAGATTTCGAATGGAGTTCTCGTGAACTCGTTCCCAGGCCAGAGGGCTGCTATTGGCGTTGTGCGGCGCCATATACACGTTGGGCAGCTCGCGAAGCGCACTGTCCGAAGGAAGGGGCTCGACCTCGAACACGTCCAGCGCCGCGCCGGCGATCCGCTTCTCCCGGAGCGCCCTCACCAGCGCTGCCTCGTCGACGACCGGGCCGCGCGAAGTGTTAATCAGGTAGGCGGTGGACTTCATAAGACGCAACGCCTGTGCGTCGATGAGATGGAAGCTGGTTGGGTTCAAGTCGCAATTCAGGCTGACGAAATCGGACTTTGCGAGGAGCTGCTCTCTGGGCAACATCTCGATGCCAATTTCGTCCACGAATTCCCTGGAAACTTCGACGATGTCGTGCCCCACCAGCGTCATCCCGAAAGCCCGCGCTCGCCTGGCCACCGCCTTGCCCACGTTGCCGACACCGACGATGCCCAGCGTGCACTCCCTGAGGGAAATCGACGGGCGCTTCTCCCAGATGCCCGCTCGCATGTCGCGGTCCGCCTCGCCCAGCCGGCGCGCGAAGCAAAGGACGTAGCCCAAAACCGAATCGGCCACCGGCTCGCTGAAAGCGTTCGGCGTGTTGCAAACGGCGATGCCCAGGCCCCGCGCCGCCTGACGATCGATAGAATCGATCCCGGTGCCCCATTTCGAGATGACTTTCAGCCGTGGCGCCAAGCGCAGGACCTTCTCGGTGAAGCGATCGTCGCCGCAGATGACGCCATCGATATCGGTGATCCAGGTCAATAGCTCCTCTTCGCTAAGCCGTTCCTTCACGGGTGGGACGACGGCTTCGATGTCGTGCTCGGCGAAGACGTTCGCAAAACGGTCGACGACCGGCTGCATATAGGGGGCTGAGATCAGGACTCGCCAAGTCATGTGAAATGACCTCCAAGGTTGTTTGTTGTGATGTAATGCCGTTAACCCCTACTTCTCGCAATACTCCCATGTCAGCGGATCATCCCGCATCAACTGCTCGACGTGCCGCAGGTCGGCGATGGTGTCGACGGCGTGCGTTGGGAACTCTGTTTCCACCAGCCTGACTTTGTAGCCGTGCTCGAGGACGCGGAGCATGTCGATCGACTCCGCCTGCTCCAACGGCGTGGGTGCGAGCTCCGCATAACGGAAGAGGAAATCTCGCCGAAAAGGGATAATGCAGACCTGCTTGTAGGCGATAAGGCTATCGTAGCCGCCTTGCCGCCGCGAGGGAATCGGCTCGCGTGAGAAATACAGCGCGTTCCAGTTTCGATCCGTCGCGACCTTGATGGTGTTGGGGTCGAGAAACTCATCCTCGCTCGCGATCCGCTTCACGAGGTTGACACACTGAACCGACGGATCGAGCAGCAGCGGCTCTATCGCCTGCTCGATCATTCCAGGATAGGTCATCGGCTCGTCACCCTGAACCATCACGACGATGTCGGCGTCGATGTGCAGCGCGGCCTCGGCAACGCGGTCGCTCGCCCGCTGATGCCGATCGGAGGTCATCACGGCTTGCCCACCGTATTGCTCGACAGCCCGGTATATCTCCTCGTCGCAGGTCGCCACATATACAGCGTGTAGGGCCTGGCACATCGCGGTTCGCCGATAGACATGCTCGATCATGGACCTGCCCAGGATCGACGCAAGCGGCTTGCCGGGGAAGCGTGAAGAACCCATGCGCGCTGGAATTATTGCTATGACACGGCCACCTTGGACCATCGCTAATCCACTCCTTCCACTGTAGTGTATCAAAGATTCTCGAGCCCCTAATCACCTCACCGTGTAACTGGGATCGATGCGTCGTCGAGCCGATCATTCTGGCTGCAACCTGGCCTGTGCTCTCCTATCGGGGCTGGCGTCGGCGAAGTGGCCGGCGCGGCCATCTGGAGCCTGCGCAACGCGAAGGCGGTGAAGAGCAACATAGTCCAGATGAAGTAGTCTGGGGTGTTGTGATTGAAAACGTAGTGAGCGCCCAAAAAGAGCAGCATGGAGTAAGTGGACAGTTGGGCGTAAAAGAGCCCACCACGGTGGGGCCGCCCACCCCCCATCAGGAGCGAGGCTCCGAACAGACGGAACAGCATCCCGATGAACAGGGCCAATGGCACAATGCCCAGGAAGCCGTTCTCGACGAGAAACTCCAGATAAGCGTTGTGCGACCCAGTCACGCGCCCGCCCGAAACGAGCATCTGATAGTACCAGGCGCTGTTGCTATAGTCAGGAACCGGGAGGACCGAGGGCGCGGTGGAACTCATATACCTCCGAACCGTTCCTGCACCCACTCCCAGCGGCGCCGATAGAAGAACCTCGATACTCCTGATAGCGATGCCCAGACGGCTGTTGAGGGTATCCTGGTCCAGTTGATAACTTCGTACCTCGCCACCCAGAGAAGCGCCAACGTCCTGCACCGTCTCTGGACTGGTCGCCCAAACGCCCCACGCGAGGAGCAGCGCCACGGCCAGGACGATGGGCCGAAGGTAGCCGGGGATGAGCATCCAAACAAAGAAGGCCGCCGAGGCCGCAAGGCCAAAGAGGACCGACCTCTCGTAAGCCTGAAAAATGACTATCGCGAACAGAGGCACCAGCGCCAACAACCACACTATGCGGCGCTCGAAGACGAAATACAGGCTGGCGTAGATCGCCCCGGCTGCGAAAGCCGCCGCTCGATAATGGGAGCCCGCGATGAGTCCAGTGAACCTTCCCTCTGTAGCGACCGACCACGTGCGCACCTGAGGCAACATGCCCAGGTTCTTAACGATGAAAAGCTCTGCCGCTAATTGCAGGCCCACGGCGAGCAGCATCAGGAAAATGATCTCGATCTGCCGCCGGCTGCGCACATACTTCACCGCCCCCAAGAGCCAGATCAGAGCGCCGACAATTGAGGCCAACGAAACTATACGGTCCTGTTCGATGGTCCTACCGCCGAACTCGATTGAGCCTGTGAATACCGCCGGGTAGTTTTCCGTCGAGCTAAGGGCGATGGCAGAAACATTAGCGATCACCAGCGTCAGGATAAATGCCAGCACCAGGAGCCGAAGCGGGTTTCCCTCACGGCCCAGGCCAGGCTCAGTTTCGTTTTGCCCCCGCTTGCCGAGGATGGTGAGCAGCACTGCCGCGGCCGCAGCGGACTCCACCAGGGTGAAAAGGGGCAGGCCTGGAATCAGGCGCACGTCGCCGATAAAAAGCAAGCTCTGTCCCTGGTGTGGGAACAGGATCCACACGAGAAGATAGGCATAAACCGTGTGCTCGGGCCTGGCGATGAGGCCAAAGTAGATGACGTAGACGGCTAGAAAGGAAAGAAAGACGAAAACAGCGACCGACACTTCACGCCCTCCGAGCGCTGGCCGCACAAGATTGGCTAGCCGCAAGCGTCGCCGCCCCAACGTTCATATCACCGCATAACGCGGCCGCAACGCGCTCCATCGCCTTGCCGTCGAGATAAGGATCGAGCTCGCGCAAGAACTCCCGCTGAGCCGCGGCCACCGCCTCTGGATCGTACACGGCGTCGCGAAGCATGGCGTGGAACTGGCGCTCATCTGTGGCCACCAGACACGGCAATCGGGTGAAGTGGCTCGTTTCCGGACCCAACTGGGAATAGAACACCACCGGCTTCCCCAGCAGAAGCGCGTCAACCCCAGGAGAGGTGAACCCCATAGCAGAGACCACATCCGCCTCCAGCAACGCTGACCGGTACACGTCGCGTTCGAAGGGCAGGAACTGAAAATTGGGTAGCTCCGCCTCGTCAAGACACCAGGCCAGGCGTGGATCTTCGCGAAAGTAGTCCAGGCCGATCGAGTCCTTCAGTTTCATTTGAACGGTGACGAGCGGATTCTCTCTAGCAAACCGCGCCAACAGCTCGAGGTAAGCGCGGTTATACTCGTAGGTATAGTGGTGCCTGGTGTCGCGTCCATGAGGCGCCACATCGCCACTGAAAGCCAGAACCGTGACGCGGCCAGCCTGTTTTCGGTTGCCATCCTGTCGAACCGTGGCAACCATCTCGGGGTCAAGGTTGATGCTCCCGACGTAATCGCTCTGCACGAGAAAGAGGTCAGCCATAGGGCTGAGGGCCTCGCGGTATTGCGGCCCCCAGAAGAAGTAGCGATCGAAAGCGTCGAAGCAGTCCTCCCATTTGCGCAAGTATGTCGATCGCGACTGCAATCCCGCGCTGGTCGTCCCGTGGCGACGAGCCAGCCCCGTTATCAATCCGGAGTTTGTCCTGAAGGACCCAACCCCATTGGGAAACGTGAGGTACAGGATATGTTTGGGACGGTGCCATATGAACAGATTGAGAAAATCGAGATAGTCCTGCCAGCATAACCTGACTGGGATGGCCAGGAAGCTCGTTTCTCGATCGATGAGCAGAGCGGAGATGCGCCACAGCGTTTGGCCTAACTCCCGCAGTCTGGATAGCGAGAATGGGAGGCCATCCAGCACCGCGAGATGGTAGCCGCGCTGGGCTGCCGCATCTGCGGCCGATCTGGCTGCTGCCTTTCCGTGGGCTCGCCGCACATTCTGATGCTGGCGCCGCGTGAGGAACAACAACAGGTCGCCGGGCTGAACGAGATGTCCGTCGACGATGCCATCCGCGTGCTGCGGGGAGCCGGCTATGTGCTTCGAGTCGATGAATTCGGCTGCCACCTTCCACTGTTTGGCGGATGGCGCCCTCAACACCACCCCCCGACGCAGGACGAAAGTGGCGAGGTCAAACAGCAAAGCCAAGGCCGTCAACAATCCTGTGACACGCTGCACCAGACTGCGCAATCTGGTTTGTGGCGCCAGCACATCCGCGGACTCGCCCACCCGTTGTATCAGAAGCATCCCCATTATCTTCGGCCACGAGACAGGCAGCCAGAACGAGAAGCTCCGTCCTGGGGCTTGCGCCGCGCAGGCCATCACGCTGAGAACCGCTGGGAATATCGCTGTCTGCGCCAGCGTCTTGACAGCCAGGGAAAGCGCAGGATCCTTCTCAAGCGCCTCCCGCCAGATCGCGAAAAGGGGATCTTTCACTATCTCGGGCAGAAGGTCAAGCAAGACGTCCGTGGTCGTCTCCAACGCCCTAGCCTGTAGCTCTGGATAGCTCTCAATCGCCGTGTCGTGCCTGATCGCAACGAGCCGGACGTTCCGGTTGAGCAAACCGATGAGGTCAAGGACAGCATGAGGCGACGGACCCCCGAACTTAGCGAGGCCACGAAGGATTCTCGGGGGATGATCGTAATGCACGGTGACGCGGCGATATTTCGGCTCCCGAAACTCGACGAACGTGGCCAGCAAATCCAGGAAAGTAAGCTGCGACACGCAGATATGCAGATCGTCAATCCTTTCGTTCATAAACCCTTTCGCATTCACGAGAGCATCGGGCCAACTCGGCTCGCTGGCTCAAAGCGACCTTCCCTCAGAGCGCATAGCTTTCAACGCGGGCCATTCCCTGGCCAGGGTCCAGCCTAATGGCAGCAGAAGCAATAGCAGGCTTCGCAGCGCAGTCGCGACCAGAACGTCGGCCCCCAGCCTGAGATCCCAACCGACTGGAAGAGTGGCCAGCTCGAGCACGCTCCAGGTAAGGGCCGCGCCAGCCAGCAATATTCCCGCCGCCAGCGCCGCTCGCGGGCCACCCCACATCGCTCTCCCGCACGTCGCGAGAAGGACTCCCATGTAAACGGCAGAGCTAACCACATAGCCCAGCGCGACCAGTTGAACATCGACGGACTGGATAGACAGGCTTAACGTGCCTATGAGGGCACCAAAGGCGAGAACACCACCGGAGCCGGTCAAGAAAAGGGCGCGGAAGTCGGCCCTGACAACCCACAGATCTCGTATCCCGTATGCCGGAGGTAGGAAAACGCACCCGACCAGCAACAACTTGAGTATTGGCAGCGCACCGGCGTACTGTGGCATCAAGACGTATGTCACTATCTCCCCCCCCAGGTATATCGCCAGCGCCAGACAGGGCAACACCGCCAGAGCCTGGAGGCTCAGCAGGCGAAAAACACCACGTGGAATAGACTGATCCGAGGGATCCCTGCCCAGCCGCACGCGCCAGTCATTTCGCACCGAGGCGGTCAACCGCGAGGCCACCTCCACCCCAACCGCGACGAACGTTCTCGCCGTGGCGTATAACGCAAGCGTCTCTTTGTTGTAAAGCGCCGCCACGGCGAGGGCATCTGCCGTCATAAAGACGCTCGTGGGATAATCGGCCACCCGCATCGGCACGCCGAACCTGAGCAGCCGCGCTACCGACGCGCGTGAGATATAGTGGACTTGAATGCTAATACCGAGCAGTCTGGCATAGTTCCAGCTAGATAGGGCGTTAATGATGACCGCGGCGATTCCGCCGAGAATCAAGCCTTGCGCCCCGGCCAACAGCCCTCCGCCCAGCACGCATACCGAGCTTGTCAGGGCTATGGACACGCCCAGGTAGCCAGCGTGGTCGAAGCGCCCGTGGGCCCTGATGACGGCCTGGCCCGCGGCGTTCGCGGGAGCAAACAGTAGTATAGCAGCCGCTCCTCCCCAGGCCAGGAGGTCGTCACGGCTGCCGCCAAGCCCAAGAACCAGCGAATAGAGGACGACGGCCACCGCGCTTATCGCCCCTTGGAGCATCACCAGGATCAGCGCCGAGGACTGCAGCGAAATCACCGAGGTTGCGCGCTGCCGACCACGTTCGAGAGGTAGATCGCGCTCGATGGCGCTCACGGAGCCAAGGTCGAAGCTGCTCACAAACTCCACGATCACCTGGGTCAGGCTCCAGAGGCCGAACTGATCGGGCGGAATCGCCCGACGGAGAAGCACCTGAGCGACCAGCGTGCTCAGCCTGCTCAGCGTCCCGGCGGCAGTATAAACGAACGTCCCCGTGTGCCTAACCATCCGCCAGTCCAGCGAGCTTCGCCAAGAAGCGGCACCAGTCCTGTCGCCAGTTGGGACTGGCAAGTCCGAAGCGGTCGAGAAACGCCGTTCGCGCCTGTTGCACCGCTGGCGTGGCCCACCATTGGCGGGCCACATCGTAGACCTCGGCCGTCTTCGCCGCCGCGCTACCAGCATCGTGATGAACGATTCCAGCTCTCAAGAGCCCGTCGAAGTAAGGCTCAGAGCCCGCGCGCAGCTCCCAGAGATCGGGATTCCAGAAGCCAATCGTCGGGACGTTCAAAGCCAGCGCTTCGATCAAGGTTGTGTCGGGGTACGTCACTACGGCCAGGCGCGCGTGTCGGTTCCACTCCGACGCACGGTATGGTATCCCGGGCCACTCGTGCGGCAAGCGGGCCAGCGGCTCCGGGAGAGGGCCCCAGCCGTAGTCGGCATCGTAGCGCTTGTAAACCAGTTCTCCCCGCAACGCAGGCGGGAGCGCCTGCACGTAACGGACACTTCCTTCTCGATGCACGGCGAACTGGCTGCCGATGGGGCATGAGATCAAGCGGTAGGTGTACCTGGGAAGTACACCCTCCGTGAGGACTATTCTGCGCCCGCCCTTGTGTCGATCCCGCACGCGAGAGAGAAGCGGACTGGGCAAAGGCACTACATTGCGATTCGCCCTTTCCTCGTGCCATCCCCAACTCAGGAATCCGTCCGCCATCTCGACCATCAGCCGCTCCTCGGATCTCGTGCGGAAGTAGCCATATCCTCCACCGTTCTGCACAACCCACAGCGAGCGCTCCGCCTCCGTGCATCTGGCAACGTATTCCAGCAGAGGAAGGTTGAACCCCAGCATGAAGTTTCCATCGACCACGCAGTGTTTGGGCTGCTCGCCGTATCGTGCACGGGACTCCGCGCAAACCGCCTCGTAGGTCTCGTGGAAACACTGTGGAAGAAGGCTGGCTATCAACTGGACGAATCTACTCTCGAAGTCATTCTCAGCCTTCACTGATTCCCACCGGATGGTCGAAAGACCGTGACGCCGGCGATGATCTTCCTGCACGTCAGACGGTGGTATCCATGGTATGTTGGCGACCGCCACCACTCCCCGCGTCCTCAGGCGCATCATCGCCCAGTCGCGTGGCAAGTGATGGTAGGTAGCAGCCAGCAGGACCTGCCCATCGCCAGCCGCTCGGCGGAATATGATCTGGCCCAGAGTCTTCTCGATGCTGCGGGGGAGATCGCTAAACCTGCTCTTTCGAAGCCTATCAAGCCTGATCTTCCAGAGCGATTCTCTGGCCTGTCGCCGTCCCGTGAAGTCCAGAGCGACACGATGAGCAGGTTGCCCCAGCAACTCGGATAGCCAAGCAAAGCACGCCAAGTTCCACTGGTCATCGAAACTGTCGTTGTGCGCTTGCAGCACGTCCGGCGGCGGTTTCAGCCGAGCGTTGTGAGGGACGACGACGACCCCATCCTGGGCGATTTCCTGCGCATTCTTTAGCAACAAGTGTCGATCATAGAGCACGTGGACAGCATGCATGAGCCACGAGCCCAGGAAGACCTGCCAGTACCGGTGCGAGTGATTCGTGCCATGCAGAGAATTGAGATGCTCGGCCAGACCCGGAAACAGTCGCTGGCAAAAGTCCCAGCAGTACGCCTCCGCCTGCGCGATGCGCTCGCGGTCGTCCCAGGGGTTCGGCAGTATCGCGTACCGCAGGCCAGACGCCTCCTGACATACCGGAATGCACCACTCACCCAGGAACAACACGGGCCCGGCGGCGTCGCAAAGCTCTGCCCGTGGCGCGACCAGGATCGAACGAAACTCGCCGCGCAACTCGTCGACGGGGAAGCGGATGCTGCCAAGGGCATCAGCCCTGGTGCTATCGGCGACTACCACGCGGTTCGCCCCCCGTCGATCACGAGGTTAGCCCCGGTCATGTACGACGAGGCGTCGGAGACGAGGAAGGCGACGGCGGCTTTGTACTCGCCGAGGTGGGCCATGCGCCCCAGAGGGATGAGACTCGTCAGCCGCTGGACAAACGCCTCATCTTGCGAGTTGTAGACCCCCCCGAGCGTGATGGCGTTGGCGCGCACGCCTTGCTCGGCCCAGTACGTCGCCAGATAGCGCGTGAGGCCGAGGAGCGCGGTCTTCACCACCGAGTAGGTCACCGGCTTGACGAACTGCTCGTCTTCGGGGAGGCCGGGCTGTCGATAGATGCGCTGGTCCGGCGCGATAAGAGCCAGGTCCGAGGCGATGCTCAGGATGACGCCCCTGCCACGGCGCGCCATCTCGGCGCCGAATATCTTGCTGCAAAGGAAGGCGCCGGTGAGGCCCACTGCGATATCGTCATGCCACACGTGCAGCGGAAAGTTCTCGAGGCGCGACCATCGCGAGCCGTTCATCCCGTCTTCGACCTTCGGATTATTGGCGGCGTTGTTGATCAGGATATCCACCCGGCCGAACGCGTCCAGGGTCTGGCGGAGCGCCTCAGAGACCGCCTCGGGCCGCGTGATGTTCGTGGCCAGGCCGAGCGACCTCACCCCGAACCTGTCGGCGACCCTGCCCGCGGTCCGCTCCGCCCTCGCGCCATCGACGTCGAGCAATACAGGGATGCCGCCCATCTCGGCGATAGCTTCGGCGTGTTGCTCGCCGAGCAGGCCCGCGCCGCCGGTTATGATTGCCACCCGCCCCGTCAGGTCGAGGGCGTTCATTACGCCGGCGTTAGATTGAACGTGTCTGTCCACTGTTCATTGCCATCCTACGATCGATATCCAAAATAGAACACCCCGGGCTTCAGGGCGCCAGATTCCTTCGCCCGTGCGGAATCCCAGAGTCGCAGTCCATTTCGGCGAAAATGGGCTTCCCACGTCTCTCTTTTCAGGTTCCATTGAGGCTGACCGGTAAGATCCTCGTACCAGCCCTCATCGTCCCTATCAACCCTGTAGACGCCAAGGGTCGGAATCATCATCAGAAACAGGCCCTGTGGTTGAAGAAGTCGCGCTACTTCGTGCGCAGCCTGCGCAGGGTCCGGAAAGTGTTCCATGGAGCCGTAGCTGATCAGGATGGAGAAGTATTCGGAGTCGAAATGTGTCGCACTGGCGTCTTCGCAGAAAAGCTGCAGAGACGGATGTAGTTCTTTTCCCTTGGCGATAGCTGTATCGGCAAAGTCGACGCCAAATAGCTCAAATGAATCGCAGACCTCGGATCGTATCCTGCTCAGCAAGAAGCCGGTGCCACACCCCAGGTCGATCAATCTTTCGGAAGACCCGAGACGGCCTGCCGAGAGCTCGGTGGCGAGTGCTCGTAAAAGCACCTCCTTCCCTGGCGCAGCGTCCCAACCTTCGTCGAGGTGCCTCTCAAAGATGCGCTCGTAGTATTCCTTGCGACCACCCACCGAATTCATACAATCTCCCCAATCATCGTGAAGCTAAGCCAGATGCCTCAGCCCCTCGGCATCCTCATACGCGACCGTCAAAAGGCGTCGAACAAACTGCAGATACTGCCTGACGGTCTCGATCTCAGCACCCATCTCTCCCCTGGCAGCCTGCAGGATGAAGGGTCCCGTATACCGCAAACGCGCCAGCGTAGAAAAGGCAGCAGCGAAATCTGCGTCGCCTTCGCCCAGGGGCACGGTTACGCCTCCCCGTAAGCGATCCTTCACGTGTACCGACTCTATCCACTGCGCCAGTAGCTCAATCTCACTCATAGTGTCGTGCCCAAGAGAAACGCAATCTCCGATGTCATACGTCACCCGTAAGGCAGGATGGTTTACGCATTCTAGGAAGTGCCTGTACCGCACGGGCTCCAGAGATGTCTCCAACGTAATGACGACTCCGTGTGCCTCGGCGAACGGTAGAATCGACTGTAGGGCGGCCACTGCCTGATGGAAGTCGTCGTCGCTCAAGATGGACGCGGAATCCACAAAAGGAATCATGATCCGCCCAATCGCGGCGGCACGGCACTGGATTATGAGGAGGCGCAGATCCTGCAACCTCGCGTCTAGAGTTCTAGCATCGGCCCTGACGAGAGGGAAGTCTCGGAAATAGTCGCCACAGATAGAATAGACCTCGACTCGCGTCCGTTCAGAGATTCGTCGTATTTCGGCAATTCCTTCTTCGGTTAGTAAGGGGCCATCATAGTGCGCCGCCGTGTCGTAAACCCAATCCAAACAACTGAAACCCAGATCGGCTGCGACAGCGAACTCCTGGCGCCACGTGTGAGATGGAAAGGCCTGTATTCGCCCGTCAATCGGCGGTGACAGGCGGCCCTGCATGATGCCTATCGGGTTCATCTCTTCTTCTTGAACGAATATGGTGAGGGGCCGTCCGACGCTGCCTGTCCAGCCAGGTCCCAGGTCTTGATCTGGCCGACGATATCGACGCCGACGTTGGCGCTCCAGGCGTCCAGGAGGGACGTCGTGATCCTGCCCACTCTACCATCGCCAATCGGCGTGCCGTTGAGCGACGTGACCGGGATCATGCAGAACGGGGTCCCGGTCATGAAGGCCTCGTCCGCCGTGATCACGTCGTAAGCCTCGATGTTCTTCTCGACGTATCTCAGCCCCAGCTTAGTGGCCAGCTCGTTCATGACGTACGCCCGGCTGATGCCGCGCAGGATGTTGCGTCCCTCTGGGGTGATGAGCACCTCGTCTTTGACGATGAAGAAGTTATCCCCCGTGCCCTCGGCGATGAAGCCGTCGACGTCGAGGAGCAGCGCCCAGTTGTTGTCACCTTCGTGGCTGGAGGCCTCGATGTTCGCCATCAGGTAGTGCAGCCTGCTCCGGTTCTTGATCTTCGGGTCCGAAAGGTAGGCGGGCAGCGCCCGCTGCGAGGTGATGACGGCGTTGATGCCCTTGTCGAAAAGAGGCCCCATCGACGCCACGGTCCACCGCAGAGGGAAGTCGGCGATGATGACGTTGGGCCCCTTGCTCACGCCGACGACGTTGTTGGCGTAGATCGAAAGAAGTCCGCGCGAGACGTCGATCATCACCCGATGCTCGTCGTCGGGCGCAAAGATCGGGTCGTTGGCCTCGATGGTCTCGTAGACGGCCCTTTCCATCTCGTCCATTGTCATCGTCAAAGGGATGCGGACCATCTTGATGGACGCGTAGAGGCGCTCGAGATGCTCGCGAAGCTTGAATTGAACCTTGTTGAAGGACCGCGTCATCTCGAAGACCATGTCGCCAAACATCAGCGCCGAATCGTAAATCGAGATACGCGCTTCCGATTCCGGCACGAGCTGGCCATTCCACCAGACAACCCTGCCCATATTAGTCATAGCTCATCCTCCCGCTGACTGCTCCCGTTGATTGCTCGCTGTCGCTTCGACCGGCGATGGAAGGGTCAACTGAAAGCCGCTGCGCTTCCAATCGACATAGTTGAGCGCTTTGTCGTCGACGTAAACATCCGCGGTAGGCTTGCCCATATACAGCGCGTGGAAGCTCAATCCCCACCCCCGCAACTGGCGCTCGGTAAAATCGCGCCAGTCGATGCCCGTGGTCGCCCCACGCGCCGTGTACAGCAGTATCCGATGCCCTTCGTCGTACAGGCGGTTCACCTCGGCGATCGCGTCTCGATGTGGCTCAGCCTCGCGATAGCCGCCCTCGGTATTCGTGCAGAGCGTGCCATCGATGTCAAAACAATAGATCATTGCCGGCTCCGAAGATACACGTGGTCATACCACGAAATAATGTCGGTGATGTGGAAGCGCGGATTGCGAGGATATAGATACTCGTAAAGCTGAGCCATAAACTCGTATTGCTCGCGCTCATTGACGTCCAGCACCAGATCGGGACGTCGGAATTCGGCCGGGCACTGGACGGTGCCGACGCGATATCGGTCCGTGGCGGGCTGTTGCGTCTTATAGTCGAAGAAATTCAGATGCGGATGCTCGCGCCGATGGGGATCGCTCACCGTCTTCCATACCTCTTCGAGCACGTCGCGGTTGAAGACCTCCGCGCCAATGCCATCCGGATACCCGCTGCCAAACACGCTTTCGAGATTGGTCGAGAAATCGCTTTGCCCGGTAAGATGATAGGCGATTACGCGGTCTATTTCCTCGGGCTCAGGGGTCGTATTGTCGGCGGGGATTCGCACCACAACATCGGCATTGAACGCCAGGGCAGCCTGATAGAAGCGGTCGACGAGGTCATTCTCGGCCCCGCGAAAGACGTCGATCTCGTAGCTTCGCGCCAGATCCGCGAGGACATCGTCTTCCGCCTTCTGAGTTGTGGCCAGGACGATCGCGTCTACTCCGCGACACCGCTTGACCCGCTCGATTATGCGCCCTACGAGAGGCGCGCCGGCCAGGTCCATCATCGACTTGCCGGGCAGGCGAGTGGAGCCCATTCTGGCTTGAAGGATCAAGACCACTCTTGGCTTGACGGACACGGTCATCGTCCCCCCCTGGCGCGCTCGGGAACGTCGAAGAACGGACCCCAGTAGCGCAGCTTCCTGGCGTTGGCGATCTCGTTTTCAGTCACGCGCTTCACGCCATCACCCATGACGGTGGGGATCGTGCGGATGTAGCCAGCCATCATCTCGAGGCCGCGCTTTTCAAGGGAGGCGGCCTGATCGCTGCCGTACATCGCCCTGTCGAGGGTGATGTGGCGCTCGACCGCCACCGCCCCGAGCATCGCGGCGATCACCCCCGGAACCATCGTCACCTCGTGTCCGCTGTAGCCAACCGGGCAATCGTAGCGCCGCCGTAGCTCGGCGATGCACTGTAGATTGAGTCCGCTCTCCGGGGCGGGATACTCCGAGACCGAGTGCATCAAGACGAACGGACAGTCGTGGCTGCGGAACACATCGACCGCCGCGTCGACGTGCTCTAAAGTGCTCATCCCGGTGGAGATGAAAGTGAGCTTCATCTCCTCGGCCACGGTCTCCAGGAGGTCTCGGTGCGTGAGCGTCGCCGAAGCGATCTTGTTGTACTTGCAGTTATAACGGCGCAGGAACAACTGGGCGGGAACATCCCAGGCCGAGGCGAACCAGTCGATGCCAACCTCTTTGCAGTATCTGTCTATCTCGTCGTACTCTTCTTCGCCGAACTCGAGCGCCTCTTTCTGATGGCGCTGCGTCGTGCCCCACGGGCTCTCGCGTGGCGAATCGAGCACTTCCCTGGTATAGACGATGTCAATCGTCCTCTTCTGGAACTTGACCGCGTCGCACCCGGCCTCTTTTGCCAGGTCGATCAGCCGTTTAGCTATGTCTATGTCGCCGTTGTGGTTGATGCCGATCTCGCCGAAGATCAGAACGTGTTTCGCCAGTTTTATGGGGCCGACGTCGATGTAGTCGAAGTGACCGTAGTTGACGCCGTGCATCATCTCAGCCATTTGCTGCACCTCTCTTTTGAATGGTCAAAGAAATTTGCCTCGAGATATACTTTCCGAGTGGTGTGCCTTGCACCAGACTATCGACCACCGCAGCGACACGCGAGGTCGGAGTAAACCCGAATTCCGGGTGAAAAATGGCCTCGGTATAGCCTATCTTCCAGTAGACACTGTCCTCGAACCTGCGGGCGAGGGCCGCGAAATCTTCGGGCGTGTAATACTTGAGGTAAAGCTCATCACGCCAGCTTTCCTTGCGATACGCATCCCCGGCCCCGTTTCGCTTTGTCGCCCCCTTGAGCATCAGAGGGAAACGATAGAAGCAATAATTGAGACTGTCCACGACGAATCGCCCACGTTCCGCCAGTATATGTCGCACCACGTAGTCGAACGACGACTCGATCTCCTGGGCATCCGGGACGTGCTGGTAGACCTGGGTGGACCAGACGACGTCGAATTTCAGGTTCTCGAGGGGAAGCGCCGAGAGACTGCCACACACCAGATCCGGCGCAGGAAGGCCCTTCGCTTCGTAGATGCTCTTCAGGACGAGCAAGGACTCGAAAGAAAAATCCAGCCCTACCAGGTCGATTTCGCGTGCGAAGGGAAGATAGTTGATGCCCCAGCCAATCCCGATATCGAGAACCCGAGGCTTTGGCTCACACCGGCACGAACCCAGTGCTTTCTTGATCCTCGAGTAAGCCAGCGTTCGAAAATGGTGACGATCGTAAAACCCTTCCAACTCACGCATCGTTCGTAGAGCTTGCTCCGAGACCCTCTTCCTCAGCTCGCGTTCCTCCGTGTTGGAGAATCGCTTCGGCAAGAGCACCGGAATCCCCCGCTCGATCGCGTGAAGTGACCCGCACGAGCGGCAGGCAAGCGAGCCTTCTTCGATGGCGCTGGCCTGCACAGAATCCGCAGCGCCTTCGAAATGAAGGCTGCCACCGCAGTCAGGGCATCTAAGGTTCTCTATCAGTTCCCTACGCATGCCGATCGCACCTCAACCATCAATCCTCGATCTCGGAGAAAGGGCAAACCTGATCCCCACCACTGTCCCAGAATAATCCCTGCCGCTCGATGTCCGCGAGCCTATCGACGGCTTCCTGCCGGCCCGGTTCGCGTCGCAAGATTTTCTTCAGCTCCAGAGCCGCGCAGTCCTGGCGCCCAATCGTTTTGTACAGTCCGGCCATGCTGAAATGATATTGAGGCCACTCGGAGGGTGGCCAGCCACGTGAGAGCCCATCGAAGGCGAACTCGTAAGCCGCGTGTTCAGGTTGGCCCGAGTTGAGATAGTAGCTTCCACGCTCGCCGTACGAGTATGGCCTGGCCCAGGGACGGGTGGGACCCGCGTTCACGAATCGATCCACGTTCACGGCCACAGGAACCCGCCCGGCATCGCCGTCGGCGTCGCGTGCCGCTAGTTCATCTGGCCGCTGCGACTGGAGCCAGGCCGCGCGCCTGTACCAGCCCACGGCCCGGTCGCGCTCGTGTTTCCTTCTGTACAGGTCCCCGAGCGCGACCGAATAGACAAACCTGGTTCGGGCAGGCACCGGGGAGGCGATAAGCGCGTCGGCAAGCTCGGCGTCGGGATATCCCATGCGGGCAAGGAAGGCCAGGCCCAGTCGACGCGCAAACGACGCACCTTCTGGCTCGTCGGTCAGCTCGACCGCCAGATCGACGATCTCGTCCTCTCGTCCGGCCGATCTCAGGCTCCACACCAGGCGCTCCAGGAGCGCGCAATCGCCGAGTCCCGGGACCTCCGTCCCCTGGCTGCACCCCACTTCGACGGAACGCACCAGCGTCGTCGGCAGGAGCGGGTCGTCGGTGTTAGAGGCCACCGCCTCGCGCAACGTTTTCACCGCCGCTTCGCCGTCCCCTTTGAGCGCCTGCACCATGCCAAGTCCCCGCGCGGCGGAAGCGTATCCACCACTCCCGTCGCGACTAGCAAGGACGAAGAGGGGTTCAGCACTCTGCAGAAGCTCATCGGATACCTCGTCCTCTTCGCGGCGGTCTCCGGCGACGTCGTCGGAAGCGCGAACGCTGGCGATGGCCTTGCCCAATCGCAGGTTGGCCAGATTGAGCGCGGTGAAGCGAAGAACAACATCGTACTGCGACAGAGCCGCCAGAAGAAGGACGAGCAAGAGCAGGTAGTGTACGCAAAACCTAACCTTCAACCTTTTGTGAAAGCGATCCATTACCCATATCTTCGAGGAGCAAAGAGGCGATAACCCTCGCTGTCTCCCACTTGCCAGTTAGAGTATCGGCCCCCTATCGTAGGGGCGCCCGGCCGGTCGCCCCTACGATAGATCGGCTGCTGTCCTCCTTCTGCGGAAGCGTAGTTCGTCCCGAGACGAACTACGCCACCCGGTCCGCTCTCTCTGGCAAAGGGAGAGGGGACTGAACCTCGGCCCCGGCGGGGCGACTGCATTCTTCTCGCCTCCGTGCCTCCTGCCTGTCCTCCCGCATCCTTCGGCGGAATGACGCAGAAGCATGCCTCCGTGTTGCACCGGACTTGTGCGTAACGGTACAACCGGCTGTCAGACGCCGGCCTCGACTGGCTCTCGCTCGGCATCGAGGAAGCGCACCTTCTCGCGCGTTCCGTCCCAGCGCACATCGGGAATCAGCACCTCGCGCTTCGCTTCGATGCGCTCCCGGTGCTTCGACAGGTCTTGAATCATAATGCGCATCTCGGCTTCGACGTCGTGAGTGGGCTGGTAGCCCAGATCGAGCAGGTGCTGATGGTCGACGGCGTAGAAATGCTCTTCCAGCTCTTTGCGCGGGTTCTCGAGATTACGTATCGTCACGTCCAATCCGAGTCCGCCGGCCACTTTCTGCACCTTGAGCGCCAGCTCGGTAATGTCGTAGACTTCCTCGAACTGGTTGAACACCCGGTACTCGCCCGCTTTGGGTGGGTTTTGCAGCGCCAGGGTCAGGCACTGCATCGAATCGCGCAGAGGCAGGAAGCCTCGCTTCTGATGGCCCTTGCCGAACGGTGTAAGCGGGTGCCCGATGACGGCCTGGCAGCAGAAGCGATTGATCGCCGTGCCGAACGCCTGATCGAAGTCAAGCCTGGTAAGCAGGCGCTCGTCGTCTCCCATCTCGTCGATGCGTGTGCCGAAGACGACCCCCTGCATTATGTCGGTGGCGCGCAGGCCCCAGAGCCTGGAGGCCATCGCTATGTTGTTCGAACCGTGCACCTTGCTCTGGTGGTACCACGACCCGGCCTGGCGGGGGAAGGGTAGTCGATCCTTGCGCCCCCGATACTCGATCTCGAAGAAGCCTTCCGGAATCGGAACATTGGGCGTTCCGTACTCTCCCATAGTGCCTAGCTTGAGCAGGTGTGCCTCCGGTCGGATGTCGCGAATGGCGAACATCAGGTTGAACGTGGAGGTGATGTTGTTGGTCTGCACGAACACCGCGTGGTGTACGTCCAGCATCGAGTAAGGGGCCGACGGGCACTCGCCAAGCTGCACGATGGCGTCCGGCTGGAACTCGCGGAAGATCCTTTCCACCGGAGCGTACTCCCGCAGATCGTCGGGATAGAAGTGAAGCTCCGTGCCGTAGCGCTCTTTGAAGGCGCCAAGCCGCTCAGCCATCGGCGCGATGGGCGTGGCGCTCCACGATCCCATCTCCTCCACCCACTGGCGGCGGAAGAAAGTGTCGGCGCCGGCCACCTCGTGCCCGCGCGCAGCCAGATACTGGGCCAGAGACCAGCCAAGATAACCGTCAACGCCCGCGATGAAAACCCTCATTATCACACTCCTTTATCATACTCATTGTCGGAGACTAGCGCGGTCAGAGACTAACGCGCTCCCCATCGCGCTTCTCTTCCGGTCGTCGTGAGTACTTGTAGCCGTAATTGTAGTAGTAATACTGGTAGTAGTACCCGTCGTGAGGGGCCTTGAACCGATTGAGGACGACACCCAGCAGCGGCGCCCCAGGACCGCTCAGGACCTCCTTAGCC
>JACPRP010000036.1 GCA_016189905.1 Chloroflexota bacterium
GGCGCAACCTGTATGACGAACTTATCAAGATTCGCGACGAGCAGCGGCAGGAGAAGGAGAACGCGGTCTTCGTCGTGGACGGCGAGGACCTTCCCTGGGAAGTGAACCCTCAGGGAATAATGCGCTGGTACACCCACCCCGAGATCAAGGACACCGCCACCCGCAGCCTCTTAGTCTACGTGCAGAAAATCCTGCCGGAGAGTCGTAGCGGACTGCTGAAGTTCCAGGGCGGCCAGGTCATCTACTTTATGGAGGGCAAAGGCCACACTGTGATCGACGGCGTTAACTTTCATTGGGAAGCCGGCGATGTTCTGCAGTTGCCGATGCGCTGGGATGGCGTCGTCCATCAGCACTTCAACGACGACCCTAAAACTGAGGCACAGTTGTTGTGCGTTCAGGCCAATTTTATCCACGCGCTTGGCGTCGACAGGGGCTCTGGCTTCGAGCAGCTAGCCGCCTGCCCTGAGTACCAGGAGAAGCAGAAGGCCGTGCGCAAGAAAAACGATTAATTTGAACGCACGGCTTCGGTCCATGCCAAGGGGCGAACGACGTTCGCCCCTTGGCATCTATCTATACAGACCATGCTGGAAAATATACTCTTCCACAGCCTCGGGCAATTGATACTTGATCGGAGCGCTGTTCCTCACACGCTCCCGAAGGTTCGACGATGAGGTCCCCACTTCGGGGATGGGGACCGTGACGATGTTTCCTGCTGCGGCACGGCTGACCTCCGGCGCAAGCTTCGATAGATCCTCGTATCCAGGCCGCGATACACCCACCACGCGGCATTCCCGCATCAGGCGCTCTGGCTCCCGCCACGTGCCAATTTCCATCAGAGAATCAAGCCCGACAACGAAGTATATCTCCACGTCAGGGCCCAGTTGCTGGCGCAGCAACGCGACAGTGTCCACGCTGTAGTGCGGACCCGGACGGTCCACGTCGACCCTCGACAGGCGAAATCGGGGATTCGAGGCGATGGCCAGGCGCACCATCGTCAGGCGATGCCCGATAGGAGACAGTGTGCGTGTGAGCTTATGCGGCGGCTGGCCGGCCGGGACGAACAAGACCTCAGACAACTGAAGACGGAAGCGCACCTCCTCCGCTGCCAGAAGATGGCCGTAATGGATTGGATCGAAACTCCCTCCCAGCACCCCGATCTTCACTGTACTTCTCTCCCGACTTACCTCAGATTACAGCATCTAAATAGAGCGACATGGCATTTGCTACCTGCTGGCCTGACAAGTTTGAAACCTACCCCTACCATATACACTTTTTACGTCGAACCATTTAGCCTACACCCACTCCAGCTCGATATCCCCGATGCGCACCGTGTCCCCCGCCTTGACACCAGCCTTCTCCAGGGCCGCTGTCACTCCCATGCGCGCCAGATGTCGCTGCATCAAAGCTACGGCCTGATCGCTCTCCATATCGGTCATCATCACCAGGCGTTCCACCAGTCTGCCCCGCACGCGGAACCCGTCTTCCTCCCGCGTTACCACAAAACTAGGCGCGGGTGGCTCAATCCTTACTATCTCTTCTTTCGCGGCCGCGGCCGCCGCCCTCTTCTCCTCTTCACGCACCCGCTGGACGAGCACTGCCACTTCCTCCAGCAAGGGCGATAGCCATTCCCCGGTCGCCGCCGATATCGGGAATATCGGGAGGCCGGTCTGCTCCAACGCCCTTCTCGTCTCCTCCCATTGCCGTTTTGCCTCGGGCGTATCCATCTTGTTAACGGCGATAACCTGCGGCTTATGGGCCAGCTCCGGGTTAAACAGTTCCATTTCCTTATTGACGCTCTCGAAATCCTTCAGCGGGTCCCGCGCTGTCCCATCTATTACGTGCACGAGCACCTTGGTTCGCTCGACGTGGCGTAAGAACTCCCGACCCAGTCCCACACCCTGGTGCGCCCCCTCAATCAGTCCAGGGATATCCGCCAGCACAAAGGTCATCTCCCCCACGGTCGCCACACCCAGGTTTGGCGACAGGGTGGTGAACGGGTAGTCGGCGATTTTCGGACTGGCCCGTGTAACCGCGGCCAGCAGCGTCGACTTGCCCACGTTCGGGTATCCCACGAGCCCGACGTCGGCGATCAGCTTGAGCTCGAGCGTGATCCATTTTTCTTCGCCCGGCTCACCCTTCTGGGCCACCTTTGGGGCTCGATTCGTCGGCGTGGCGAAATGCACGTTTCCAAGGCCGCCCCTTCCTCCTCGCGCCACGATCACCCTCTGTCCAGGTTCCGTCAGATCGGCCAGCACCTCGTCGTCAGCCCGCACAATGGTCCCCCCCGGAACACGTAGCTCCGCGTCTGCCCCCCTCGCGCCGTGCTGGTTCCTTTTCGCCCCGTTCCCCCCACGACCGGCTTTGAAATGGCGGCGGTGTCGATATTCTGCCAGTGTGTTCTCACCGGGATCGGCCACCAACACGACATCTCCCCCTCGGCCACCGTCTCCACCGTCAGGTCCACCAAACGGGATATACTTCTCCCTGCGAAAGCTTGCGGATCCGTGCCCACCGTCCCCGGCCTTCACGTGGATTTTTGCCGTGTCGACAAATGCCAAGGTGCTCCTCCTGGGACACAAGGTCTCCATTGATGATTCTAACACATAATATAGGATATGTGTGAATAGTAGACGTAGTAATAGTGGGGAGGAACTGTGTGGAAAAGGTGAGGAACGATTGATATATCGGTATTTTCTCGTGGCGTATCGTGTGGAAAGCCCTGGGCATCGTCGTGTACTGCCTGGTGGATAACCAAGGCCATAGGCTGGATAGAGATGCGGGGAGTCCTCGCTGGGGGAGGCGAAATTCCACACGGTTATCCACAATCGATGCCACTTATCCACAAAATACGAATAGTTATCCACATGTTTATGTCTTGTTGGTAAGAAACTGGGCATAAACGCCATTAAGAGTACGCCATGCGTCACCTAGCAGGCGCCAAATGCATCCGCCATGTGGGTGCATGGCCGCTATATTGGCGCGATAGCGGTGCTGGTGGATGTGGGAAATCGACATGGCGGAATATCGGGTGTTGTATAGCTCTATTTATAGTGGCAGACGGTGGGTTGGAGGAGCCGCGGGTGTAGGCAGGAAGTAAGGTTGAATCAAGCGAGTGGCTTGATCTGCTGCTGATCGCGATTGGGGCCGGAGTACACGCGCTGTTGCAGGAAACCCTGCCCTGATGGGGCGCTAGCGGCTCCTGGCGTAGAGTAGCTCGCGTATTTCGAGGATCTGGCTGCGGAGGTCGTCGTCGATGTCGATCTGGGTTTGGATCTTATCGTAGGCGTGAAGCACGGTGCTATGATCCCGGCCGCCAAGCTCACGACCGATCTCGAGGAGTGGAGTGGACGTCTCCTCGCGAATGAGATACATGGCCACCTGGCGGGGCAGCACGATATCCTTGGAGCGCACCTTACCGCGCAGGGCGCGGATATCTACCTGGTAGTATTTGCCGACGGTCTCGAGTATCTTGACAGGAGTGAGGAGGCGCCGCGTCTTGTTGGTAAGAAGGTCACTGAGGGCGGTATTGGCCGCCTCAGGTGTGAGGACGCGATTATTGAGCTTGGCATAGGCCACAACGCGGTTGAGGGCGCCCTCCAACTCACGTATGTTCCGCTGGACTTTGCGGGCGATGAACTCCAGGACCTCAGGTGACACGACCATGCGCTGACGCTCGGCCTTGCTGCGGAGGATCGCGACCCGGGTCTCGAAATCTGGGGCTTGAATGTCGGCGATGAGCCCCCATTCGAAGCGTGAGCGCAGCCTCTCCTCGAGCGTCACGATGGACTTGGGAGGCCGGTCGCTGGAGACGACGATTTGCTTGTTGGCCGCGTAAAGCGCGTTGAAGGTGTGGAAGAATTCCTCTTGCGTACTCTCTTTTCCGCCAATGAACTGGATGTCGTCGATCAATAGAACGTCGATGTTGCGATAGCGGTTGCGGAAGTCGTCAGTGCGGCGGTCCATGATGGCGTTAATGATTTCGTTGGTAAAGGTCTCTGAAGTTACGCACAGAACCTTGTGCTTATCTCGCAAGACACGGTGGGCGATGGCGTGCAAAAGATGCGTCTTGCCCAGGCCGACGCCGCCGTAAATGAAAAGCGGATTGTAGGTGGTGGCCGGGGCCTTAGCCACTGCTTCAGCGGCGGCGTGCGCCAGACGATTGTTGTTGCCGACGATGAACGCCGCGAACGTGTACTTAGGATCCGGCTTCCATCTATTGTCCGGGATGGTCTCAGCGGCCAGCGTCAGATCATCTGGTGGCTGCGCATCCGATTCATCTACCCGTGTCTGTTGTGCTTCGTCGAGCGAAGGGATAATGGATCGGGGATCACGCGCCCTCTTGCGCTCGACCGACTCGGACACCACAACGCTCACCTGGACCTTCTGGCCGAGGATGATGCTGAGCGTGTTCCTGATCTGGCGCAGCAGGCGATGCTCCAGCCACTCTTTCGCGAAGGTGCTGGGGACAGCCACCACGTACTCCCCTTTTGACGTAGAGGTGAGCTTGGTATGCTTCAGCCAGGTATCGTGTTCGGTCTTAGGTATCTGCTTTTGCAGCTCAGCTAGGGCTGCCTGCCAAATCTGCCTGGCGTTCATTATGAATCATTCCTTTTGGGTGCGGAGAAGCCTCGTCTCTGCCGTATATGACTTGATGATGGTTCGAGAAGAAGTTCTCGAGCAAAACACTTGACACAGGTGCATTATGCATGCTAAACTGGCAGGCAAAGGTCAAAAAGACCACCTGTACTGGCATCCTTGAAGGAACGCCAGACAATAGCGCAGCCGCCAAAAGGAAACGACCAGTGCCAGTGGTCGTTTTTCTTTGTATCCTGATGGCAGGACTCGGCATGCCTAAGCCGGTCTGCCAGCACCCAATATAACAAAAACCCGGCTGATAATCAAGCACTCCAGCACGAATGCACGAATTACTGCGTGGACATTCCGAAGTGGGCGTCGTATTGACAAGGTCTTATCCTACATGCTATCGTGGCTCCGAGATTAGCCGAGAGTTCTGACTGAACTATAGGTAACGGCCTTGAAGAACGGCGCCAAAACTACATCTCACGCTCGATTTAAGCCTGTTGCTCTATTCGTATGCGCCATTGCCGTCGTCGCGCCGTTTTTCACCGGCTACTCACCGCAGTTTCCCAACGGCAGCAACGCACCTCCGGTGCCGCTGCGCACCGTTCCCAATACGGATGTCAACCCGTTCGGCGCGAACTTTTTTCTCCACTGGGAGGCTGAGGACTGGAAAGTAGACAAGACGCTGGAGATGGCCCGGGAGGCGGGGCTCGGCTGGGTCAAGCAGCAGTTTCCCTGGGAAGACATCGAGCTGAAAAAGGGCGTCTTCTGGGATGACCGTCTGAACAAGAGCACGTGGGAGAAATACGACCGGATCGTGGCGCTCTCCGAGAAGTACGGGCTGAAGATCATCGCGCGGTTGGACCGCCCCCCCGACTGGACGCGGAAGGATAATTCCCTGAAGGAGGCGCCGCCGGACAATCTTCAGGATTATGCCGACTTCGTGGAAGCGGTCGTGAGCCGCTACAAAGGGAGAATCCTCTATTATCAGCTTTGGAATGAGCCGAATATCTGGCCGGAGTGGGGCAACCAGAGCATAGAGCCGGGTGCATACGTGGCGCTGCTGCGGGCCGGGAATCTGGCGGCTAAGGGTGCCGACCCCAACGTCTATGTGTTGAGCGCGCCGCTGGCCCAGACCATCGAGCAGTCACCGAGGGCCATGCCTGATACCCAGTACCTGGACGAGATGTACAAGAATGGCGCTAGGGACTATTTCGATATCCTCTTCGCTAACGCCTATGGCTTCAGTCTCCCGCCGGACGACGCGCCAGATCCGGGCGTGCTCAATTTTGAACGAGTGCTTCTGCTCAGGGACATTATGCTGCGCAACGGCGATGCGCAGAAGTCGGTATGGTTCAACGAGTTTGGCTGGACCGCTCCGCCGGCGGGGTTTCCGGCGGAGAAGCTTATATGGGGTAAGGTTACGGAGCAACAGCAAGCGGAGTATACTATCGCGGCGATTCGAAAGGCCCGCGCTGACTGGCCGTGGGCAGGGGTCTTCAGCATCTGGTATTTTCGGCAGGATGGGCACATACCCTCCGATCGTGCCGACTATTATTTCCGAATGGTCGACGTCGGTTTCACTCCCCGACAGCTCTACAACTCCGTGAAAGCCGAGGCGGCGAACGCCGCGCGCGTCGCCGTGGCAGGAGACTATCAAGAAACGAACCCGGCTGTGACCGCCGACAAAGGGTGGCAAGTGAGCCAGGATGTGCGAGCCAGCGGCGGCTCATTGCTTGCCAGCGAGAGTGCCGGCAGCAACATCACCATAGCCTTTCGCGGTACAGAGATAGCGCTCACGGCTGTAAGAGGGCCACGCGCGGGAATTGTTTACGTCAGCGTCGACGGCGGGGAAGTCGGTAATCTACCCCGGGACCAGCAGGGTCGCTCGTATCTGGATTTATACAGTCCTACAGAGCAATGGCAGGCATCGATCAACATTGCCGAGGGATTGAGCGATGTCGAGCACAAGCTGCGAATCGTCGTGAGCCCTGCGCGCAATCGTGAGGCGCAGGATAGTCTCATCGCCATCGATGGATTCTCGGTGCGCGAAAATCCATCCTGGTGGTGGCTCGGCACCGCTTCGATCGCCGTTGCGGTGCTGATCGCCATTGTGCTAATGGCTGCGGGGCGTGGCAGTAGAAAGCGCCGCGAAACGATGAAATAGCGCAATGAAAACCGTGGTAGAGCGCTCCTGTTGAAGATCTATGTAACCTACGTGTCGAGGCTGTTGCCCTCGCGAGACAGATGCGTCGCCCTCGTTTGTCTGCTCATCCTGGCACTATCGCCCTTCTTCTTAAGGCCCATCCTGGCGGAGCTTTCGCTTCAGGATCGTGGCGTTGCGTGGGGACAAGCGCAGGCCGAGGCTTTTGCCGCGGACGATTTCTTGCTTGGGATCAACGCGGCGTTGGAGGACGAGCACGGAGACCGCTTGGCCAGGGGCATCGGCGCTATCAAGGATGGAGGGTACGGTTGGGTCAGACAGGAGTTTCCCTGGCGGGAGATCGAGCCGACAAAGGGTAATTACGATTGGGGGAAATGGGACAAGCTGGTCGCCACTTACTCTAGCGCTGGTCTGAGGGTCATAGCGCGCCTCGATCAGCCACCGCGATGGGCCAGACAGGATAACAACTGGGTGAATCGTCCTCCCGACTCCTTCGCCGATTACGCTGACTTCGTTGGGGCCTTTGTCAAGCACTATGAAGGCGTGATCGGCTACGTACAGATCTGGGACGAGCCCAACGTATTCCCCAACTGGGGCAACAGGGCGGTGGACCCGGCTGGCTACGTCGAGCTGCTGAAGGGCGCCTACCAAAGTGCAAAGGTCGCCAACCCTGAAGTCGAGGTTCTGACGGCGGGTCTGGCGCCCAACCTCGAGAAGGGTGGCCGTAACATGGCCGATACCCTTTTCCTCGAAGAGATGTACCGCTACGGTGCCCGCAGCTACTTCGACATACTGGCGGCCAAGCCATATGGGCTCTGGAATCCACCTGAGGACCGCCGCGTCGGGGATGATGTCTTGAACTTCTCGCGGGTGGTGCGCTTGCGGGAGATAATGGTGGGCTATGGCGATGGCCGCAAGCCTGTGTGGGCTGTCGAGTTCGGCTGGAACTCGCTCCCTGAAGATTGGAAGGGCGACCCTTCAGTCTGGGGAGGGGTAACGGAACGCGCGCAGGCGGCGTATACCGAAGCGGCGATCGAGCGTGCGAGGAGGGAGTGGCCCTGGCTGCGAGTGATGCTGCTCCAGGGCTTTGGGCCGCAGTACGCGCCGGCCAATCCTGTTTACGGGTTTTCCGTCGTCGACCAGGCGTTCCGCCCTCGCCCGGTTTACGAAGCCGCGAAAAGAGCCGCCGCAGGGAGTATTGCACCTCCGGGGAGGCACTCGACTGATTCCAAATACATTCAGTACCAGGGGACGTGGCAACGCTTAGAGCATGGAGTGGTGGGGAAGGCCGGCGATTCATTGCGATTGCCTTTCTATGGCACGAGGATCGACGCCGTCATCTGGCAGTCTCAGGCCGGGGGAACCATTCAGGTGGCGGTCGACGGAAGGACGGAAAACCTCTCGCCGCAGTTGAGCTCTGCTGCCAGGGTCAGCCTGTTCAGCCCTATCTCTCGTCGTGCAAAGCTCGAGCTGGCCACAGGATTGGAAGACCGTGAGCACTTGCTGGAGTTGACGATCGTTCAGCCGGCGGGCTCGGGCGCCAGTCCTTCCCTCATTCGTGATGGAGGTGAGGGAAGGACCGGTGGCGAGGCCAGGATCGAGGGCTTCGTCGTGGCGCGAGACGCGCCGTTTTCGGCGTACCAGGTGCTGATCGCCGCGCTGGTCGCGCTGCAAGCCGGGGCATTTCTGTGGCTGTTCGTTCTTCTGGGCCGTTTCTATCGCGCGACCTGGCCGCCTTTCAGGGCTCGTGTGCAGCGGTGGCTGAAGGCGATGCTCTCGTGGGCGCTGAGCGCTGCTAAGCGGTTGGATCAGGCGGCAAGCGGGGGGCGTTGTGAGTGGCTGGTTCTGGCGATGTCGCTCAGCCTGGCCATCTTCTACTTTATCTCGTTTGTGCCCGTGGCCATCGCTAGCCTGCTGGCCTACGCGCTATTGGCCTGGCTGCGGCCAGATATCGGCCTGCTTTTCGTGATTTTTGCCGCTCCTTTCTATCTCCTGACGAAGCGCTTCGGTAGCCTGCAGTTTTCGATGGTCGAGACCCTGGTTGTGGTTTGTGGCGTGGTGCTTGTTCTGCGCCACGCAGCTTCTGCCCTTGACGGCGAGCGGCAACGCGGTTGGCCGAAGGGATGGGAAAGCGCCGCGCTGGAGAGAATAGCTGCCGGTGCCAGGGTGAACCTTCCTATCGTGCTCCTGGTCGTCGCCAGCGTGTTATCCTTATTAGCCGCAGAGCGCGTGCAGGAAGGATTGCGAGAATTCCGGGTCGTAATCGTCGAGCCTGTGATCTACTACTGGCTGCTGACCCGCACCTTAAGCAAAGAAAAGGTCTTGTGGCTGGTCCAGGTGCTGCTGATATCGGCGGCTGTGATTTCGGGGGTTGCTTTGTACCAGTATTTCTTGACTGGCGACGTGATCACCGCGGAAGGCGTGCTGCGTGCCAAGGCTTTCTACGGCTCGCCGAACAACCTCGGGCTTTTCCTCGGGCGGGCACTGCCGCTGGCCGTCTGCCTGGGGTGGTTTGGCGAGCGCAGGGCGAAGCTGCGCGCGCTTTATCTTGCCGTGGCATTGCTCCTGGCTGTTACCCTCACGCTAACGTTTTCGGCTGGGGCCTGGCTTGGCGTGGGCGTCGGGCTTCTTCTGGTAATTGGATTCAGAAGCGTGAGGCTGGGCGGCCTCGCGGCCACGGGGGCCATCGGCCTGGCCATCCTTCTGCCGCAGGTTCTGCGGCAGGAAAGGATCGTCTCGCGCTTCGATCTAGAGCAGGGCACGGCAGCGCTCAGACTGATGATCTGGCAGGCAGCGGCCAGGATGATCCAGGATCATCCGCTGTTGGGGGTGGGGCCTGACAATTTTCTGAATCAGTACCCCAGGTATATGCTGGCGGCGGCCTGGCGAGAGCCGAATCTCTCGCATCCACATAACCTGGTGCTCGACTTCTGGCTCCGTACAGGGTTGTTGGGCCTCCTGGCGGGGCTGTGGCTGATCGGGCGTTTTTTTGCTGCTGGTGTGCGGCTCTATCGGCGTCAGACGGATTTACTGGTGAAGGCGTTAGCTTTGGGATTGCTTGGCAGCATGACGGATTTCGTCGTCCATGGTATGATAGACAACTCGTATTTTACCGTTGATTTGGCTATAATCTTCTGGGCCAGTATGGCGGCGGTTCAGATCTTGGAAGGAGACAAAAGGCTTACATGAAAGCTTTGGTGGCCGGGGGGGCGGGCTTCATCGGCTCGCACCTTTGCGCTAGATTACTCAAGGAGGGGCATCGGGTTGTTTGCATCGATAGCCTGATCACCGGCAATAAGGATAATATTTCGGCTCTAATCGGCCATCCAGATTTTGAGTTCATACTTCACGATGTTTGCCAACCTGTCGGCGTGCAGGCTGAGCTGATTTTTCACCTCGCAAGCCCCGCGAGCCCGCCGGGCTACCTTATCTATCCAGTGCAGACCTCAATGGTAAACAGCCTTGGCACACACAATTTGTTGGAGCTGGCGAAGCGCAACGGCGCGAGGTTTCTGTTGGCTTCCACGTCGGAAACTTATGGTGATCCGCTGGTGCACCCCCAACGTGAGGATTACTGGGGCAACGTCAACCCGATAGGGATCCGCAGTTGCTACGACGAAAGCAAGCGCTTTGGCGAGTCGCTGACGATGACATATGTCAGACAATTCGACCTCGATGCACGCATCATAAGAATCTTCAATACTTATGGCCCCAATTCGGACCCTAACGACGGGCGGTTGGTGCCGAATTTCACCACACAGGCGCTCAGGGGGGAGCCCATCACCATCTATGGTACGGGCCTGCAAACACGTAGCCTGTGCTACGTGTCGGATCTGGTCGAAGGGATAATCAGAGCGATGTTCTTCGAGGACACGAAGGGCGATGTGTTCAACCTGGGGATGCCCGACGAGCGCACCGTGCTGGAGTTCGCGCAAGTGATCAAGTCCCTCGCGCATTCGGAATCGCCGATTGTCTTCAGGTCCCACATCAGCGAGGACGATCCGAGCCGGCGTCGCCCGAATATCGATAAGGCAATCGTGAAGCTCCAGTGGACGCCGCAGGTGGACCTTGAGGATGGCCTTTCCGCCACCATCGAGTGGTTCAGAAAGAGGTTGTCTGAGACGTAGGTGCTCGGGGGATCGTTGCACATGATTCGGACGTCGTGAACAAGTGAAGAACGTGGGTGTTGTTGGCCACTCATGGGATCGAATAGCTGACGTCGGACATTGGCGCAAAGCTGCGCTCTCCTGCCTTGTGCTTGCCATGACCGCCGCTATCGCGCTACTTCCTTTGCCCTACGCTGGAGCGTTGGTCGCGGGGGCAGGGGCTTTGATCGTCTTATCGATAAAGCCTGACCTCGGTCTATGGCTGTTGGTATTCTCGGTGCCGTATGGCTCGCTGAAGCAAGGAGGAGCTGATGGCCTCGACCTATCGTTGACCGAGCCGATCGTTTTCGTCGTCCTGGCCTTCTGGCTGATGAGGGGGCTGCGCGAGCGACGCATCAAGATCGAACCTGCCGCCCTCTACGCGCCGTTGCTGCTTTTTCTGGCGCTCGTCGCGTTCTCCCTGACCACGGCGCCTTCCCTGGTGCTCGCCGCTAAGGAGCTGTTCAAATGGACGGCGTTGCTGACAATCTACGCTCTTGTGGTCAGCAATGTTGGCAACCGCCACCAGGTCGTCGTCTTGCTCAGTCTTATTTTCATCGCGGCGTTTTCTGAAAGTATCCTTGGCTTTTATCAGTTTGTCGCCAAGGCAGGGCCGCCAGGCTTTGCCATCGGACCTTTTCTGCGAGCGTTTGGCACGTTTGGCCAACCGAATCCTTACGCGGGATACCTGGCAATGGTCGTAGCAGCAGCCTTCGGCCTGGTTCTGTTCTCCATCAAGGCAATATTTACCGCATCTTCTAGCGCATCTTCTAGCGCATTTTTTGGGACGCCGCCGTGGGCAAAGTGGCTTGTCATTACGGGGTGGTTGACGTTTGGCGCGGGCATCGCCGCCATTGGGATGAGCCTTTCCCGTGGCGCCTGGCTTGGACTGGCGGTGAGTGTGGTGGTGATGACGACGCTGAGCAATCGCCGCGTTTTGTGGGTCATCCTGGTGCTGGTGGCGATTGTCGCGCTGGTATTAGCCCTCGGCCTGATACAGGCGCTGCCGGCGCAGTTTGTCGACCGTGTGTCCGAGGCTGTCGCCTATTTTGGCGTGTTCGACGCTCGCCAGGTTAAGGTGACGCCAGAGAACTGGCCCCTGGTGGAGCGTATGGCTAACTGGCAAGCGGCGTGGTCTATGTATGAGGACAATCCTGTGATTGGGGTTGGCATCGGCAATTATGTGGAGGCTTACGAGCGGTTTCACCTTCCGGGATGGGATGAGCCCAAAGGGCACGCGCACAACATTTACTTGAATATGTTGGCGGAGATGGGGATTTTGGGGCTCGCGGCCTACCTGGCGCTGCTGGCCAGCTTTCTCATTCAGGGCTTTCGCGTGCAGCGACGGCTCTCTCGCTCGTCTGCGTCCGTCATCGAGCGCCACATTGTCATTGGCTTGATCGGCGCTCTGGTCGCGATGGCCGTGCACAATACGTTCGACAATCTTTTCGTTCACGGCCTGGGGGTTCAAATGGGCATAATCCTTGGGCTTATCGCCGTTCTGGATAGGATCGGGCAACAGCGGCCCGTTCAGGGTGTAGAAGGGAGCGCTTGAGATCGTAAAGCAAATTGAGCAGTTGACCTCCGAAGCAGCGCTGGGAAATGGTGAGAATGGGGCCGGTGAGGTCTCTCTGGGTCGCCGTTTTTTCAACCTGCAGACCTTGGTATCCTTCGCCATCGCGTTTGCGATTCTATACTTTGTGATCACGAAGATCGACGTCGATTTCGGACAGATAGTGAGCAGGATGAGAACGGCCGATCCGGTCTATTATTTGCTGGCGTTTCTTGTGTACTACAGCTCCTTTTTCGTGCGGGCATGGCGTTGGGATTTCCTGCTGAAAAACGTTGGATTCCAGAAGCGCGAAGGCATCCGTGTGCCCTCTTTGTCGGGCCTCGCAGAGATCATCTTGCTATCGTGGTTCGCCAATTGTATTATGCCGGCTAAGCTGGGTGATGCCTATCGTGGCTACATGCTCAAAAAGACGGCCGGGGTATCGTTCTCGAAGACTATGGGCACAGTGCTGGCGGAGCGGATCATCGATATGATCATACTGTTTGCCTTACTGGTGCTGGCGGGGTTGCGTGTCTTTCATGGCACCGTGCCAGAGGCATTTGGATCGATGCTCATCGCGGGTGTAGCCATGCTTATCTTGATCGTAATCGCCCTCGTCGCCATGTTGAGGTTCGGCGGGGTGGTGCAGCGGCTTCTCCCCGCGAGCGTCAGGGAGTTTTACAAGCGCTTTGAAGAAGGTACCTTATTGAGCTTTCAAAACCTGCCGGTGCTCGCCGTTCTGACGCTGATCATCTGGGCGACGGAGGTGGGACGGCTGTGGTTCATCCTGGCCTCTCTTGGAGCGCAGGGTTTTCCTGTGAGTGTGGTGATATTTGTGGCGCTGGCGTCGTCGCTGTTGACGACGGTGCCCATGACCCCAGCGGGACTGGGGGTAGTCGAGTCGGCGTTGATCGGTCTGCTGCTCTTTCTGAGCGGCGTGGGCGCAATCCCCGTCACAGATCAGGTGTCGGCCGCGTCCATCGCCGTGCTGGACCGCACCATAAGCTATTGGAGTCTGGTGGTTATGGGATTTCTAGTTTACCTCTTCACAAAGAGGAAAGCGATAGGTGACCGTTTGAGGAGATCCTGATGCGCATTGGAATCGACTACACCGCGGCGGTGAATCAGGGGGCCGGCATCGGACGGTTTGTCCGAGGGCTGATCGATTCCCTGGCCAGCCTGGATCACAATAACGAATACGTGCTTTTCTACTCATATCGTGGCCAAGACAAGCCGACGGTGCCGGTGGCCAGCCATCCCAATTTCAGGGAGTGTGCGGTGCCTATCTCCAACAGGCTCTTGACTATCATCTGGCATCGCCTGGGAATCCCGATCCCCGTGGAGCTCATTACCGGGCAGGTGGATGTTTTTCATTCGCCGGACTTCGTTTTGCCGCCGGTGCGGCGCGCCGCCAAGGTCCTCACGGTACACGATCTCTCTTTTCTTCTGTTTCCCGAATGCGCGGAAGAGGGCTTGCGGTCCTATCTCGAACGAGCGGTCCCTGCTTCTGTTGCCAGGGCAAACATAATTACTGCCGATTCGGCAAACACCAAGAACGACCTCGTGTGCCTGCTGGACGCATCACCAGACAAGGTCGAGGTCGTATATGGCGGCGTGGAGGACAGGTTCCGTCCCCTGAACGGGAACGGGGAGGCGTTGAGCGCCACGCGGCGGAAGTTCGGACTGAGCTACCCTTTCATCCTGAGCGTCGGGGTTATCGAGCCACGTAAGAACCTGAAGAGGCTGGTGGAGGCGTATGCGCTACTCAAGTCCCGGGCAGGATTCCAACACAAGCTCGTGATCGCCGGTCGAAAGGGCTGGCTCTATGACGCGGTCTTCCGCAGGGTAGAGGACCTCAAGCTCAGCAAGGATGTGGTCTTTCTTGGCCCAATCCCCGATGCCGATCTGGTGGCGCTGTACAATCTGGCGGATGTCTTTGTCTATCCATCTTTATACGAAGGCTTCGGCCTGCCGCCGCTCGAGGCGATGGCGTGTGGCACGCCGGTGGTTTCATCCAACAGCTCATCGCTGCCCGAGGTCGTCGGCGACGCCGGATTGATGGCCCCGCCCGAGGATGTGGAGGCGATCGCCGACGCGATCGAGCGCGTGGTCTTCGATTCCGCGCTCGCGAACGAGCTGCGCGCAAGAGGGCTGGTCAAGGCGAAGCAGTTCACCTGGTACAGAGCAGCAGAAAAGATAATGAGCGTTTACCTTCGCGCCGCTGAGGAGATGTGAGCTTTGCGAATTGGCCTGAACGCGCACTTTCTGAAACAGCCCAATACCGGCAGCGGGCAGTATACCAGAAACCTCCTGGCCGCGATCTCGGCGTTAGATCACGGCGATGATTATTCGTTGATAGCACCATACGGCACGGCGGTTTGCGATAATACACAGCGATCTGGCAGCCTGTTAGGGACGAACGGCCATTCGCGTCTAACAGTGGGGCGGGGGGCAAGCGCTGACGAAGACCACCGTCAAGGCTCCGGGAGGTCGGGGGCACCAGCCTTCAGGTGGCGTGAGGTAAGAACGCCATTTGACGCTTTGAGCAGGCAATTTGGTAAAGTCTGGTTTGAACAGGTCAGCGTGCCGAATGCTTGCCGGCTCGAGCGGGTCGATGTCGTACACTATCCGTACTTCGCCGCGCCACTTGCCAGCCCGTGCAAGGTCGTCGTCACCGTCCACGACGTGATACCGCTGCTGCTGGCGCCCTATCGTGGTTCCGCGACGGTGCGACTTTATTCGTCGTTAGTTTCCCTGGCGGTGAAGCGCGCGGCGGCGATCATCACCGATTCCGAGAGCTCAAAGGCTGATATCATCAAGGTGCTGGGCATCCCGCCCGAAAGAATCCTGGTCGTCTATCTGGCCGTCGACGAGCGCTTCAAGGTCGAGGAAGATGAAGACGTGTTGAGGCGGGTACGGTTGAAGTATGGACTGAAGCGAGATTTCATTCTTTATATGGGTGGCCTGGATTACCGTAAGAACGTGGTGTCGCTGGTGGAGGCTTTCGCGGAGGTTAAGCCCCGGCTGGGCAGTGGCGTACAACTCGCCATCGCCGGCCAGTTAGCGGGAGGGAGTAGTCTGTTCCCAGACGTCGCCGGCGTGGTGCGCCAGCTCGGATTAGATGATGCCGTGGTTTTCCTCGGGGCGGTCGACGAGGCCGACCAGGCCGCGCTGTATAGCGCGGCCGTGGTCTTTGTTTTTCCCTCATTGTATGAAGGATTCGGCTTGCCGCCACTCGAGGCAATGGCCTGCGGCGCTCCCGTCATTTGCTCTGGCAGCTCATCTTTACCCGAGGTGGTGGGGGACGCGGCCATCGTCTATGAGCCGACCAAACGCGCCGAGCTGATTAAAGCGCTGCTGGATGTTCTGACCGATGAAGGCCTGCGCGGAGAGCTACGGCAGCGTGGGCTGAAAAGGGCTTGCCGGTTCTCATGGGCGCAAACGGCGCGAGAGACTATGAGAGTTTACGAGGCTGTCGCGCGTGGCCGGCGGCTCGGTGGAGAGGATTGCCAGGCATGCGTGTCTTGATGTTCTCCAAGGCGCTGGTCATCGGTGCTTACCAGCGGAAGCTGGAGGAACTGGCCAAGTATGAAGATGTGGAGCTGACGGTGATGGTTCCACCTTATTGGAAGGAAGGCGAGCACCGCATCGGGCTAGAGCGTCGGTACACTAGTGGTTATCAACTTGTGGTCGAGAATATGACGCTAAACGGCAGCTTTCATCTTCATTTCTATCCACGTCTCGCGGAATGCTTCCGCAACGTTCGTCCGCATCTGGTGCATATCGACGAGGAGCCTTATAATCTTGCGACCCTCCATGCGATGTGGCTGGCCCGTCGCTCGGGGGTGAAGACCGTCTTCTTCACGTGGCAGAATATCTATCGTAGGCTCCCTTTCCCGTTCAATTTGATCGAGCGCTATAATTTGAACGTGGCCGACTGCGCTATCGCAGGGAGCAAGGGTGCGGAGGAAGTGCTTTTGAAGAAGGAATTTCGCGGCCCTGTCGCCGTTATCCCGCAGTTCGGCGTCGATCCCGAGCTGTATTCGCCGAATGGCGGCCGACAGCGCTCTTCGAGGTTCGTCATCGGTTACGTCGGGCGGATGATCGAAGCGAAGGGGTTGATAACGCTGATCGAGGCGGTCGTGGGGCTGGAGGGCGCGTGGGAGCTGCGACTCATCGGCGAGGGCCCCTTGCGCCCCCGGCTGGAGGCCCTGACGACGAATCTGGGCATTGCCGAACAGACAACGTTTGTACCGTATACGCCTTCGGTCGAGATTCCGTCGCGCTTGAGAGAGCTCGACGTGCTGGTCCTTCCTTCCCTCACAACCCGCAGTTGGAAGGAGCAGTTCGGGCGTGTGCTTGTCGAGGCGATGGCCTGTGCTGTCCCAGTGATTGGCTCGGATTCGGGAGAGATACCAAACGTGATTGACGATGCCGGGCTGGTGTTTCCTGAAGGCGATGTCGCTGCCCTTCGCCAGCGTCTATCGATGCTAATGGGAGATGAAGCACTTAGATTGAAGCTGGCCGATATTGGGCGCGAGAGGGTGCTCGCGTCGTTCACTCAGGCGAAGGTGGCCGAGCAAACCTATGAAGTTTACCGGAATATGGTGAGTTAGCTATGCACGTGGGAATCAACGCGCACCTTCTGTCATTCGCGGCATCTTACCGCGGCGCGGGGATCAGCCGCTATATCCGCAGCTTGATTTCGCATCTTCGCCAGAGCGGCAATGGCCAGTACACGGTATTTCTTGGCGATCCAAACTTTCCGCAGGAATTCAGTCCTAACACTTCGTTCCATCTGAATATCTCGCGGCTTCCGACCGTGAACCCAATGGTGAGGATACTGTGGGAGCAGCTTCTACTCCCGGTGGAGCTAGCTAGCTCAGACATCGATATCCTGCACTCGATGGGGTACGTTCAGCCTGTGGCGTGCCTGCGACGTTCGATCGTGACCGTTCACGACCTTAGTTTTGTGCTTTTTCCGGAGATGTTCAACCGTCTTAACCGGCTTTACCTCACTATGTTAACCAGGTTATCCGTGCGGCGTGCCAACAGGGTTATCGCCGTCTCGGAAAACACGAAGCGGGATTTAACCAGGTTGTTCGGCGTGGCGAGTGAGAAGATCGACGTTGTCTATCATGGGGTGGAGGAAAGGTTCTGCCCGGCGACCGGCGCGGAGCTAGCGGCATTTCGTCTGGACCGGAATCTTCCGGAGCGGTACATACTGTTCATAGGAACCCTGGAGCCGCGTAAGAACGTACATACGCTGATTAAGGCCTTCGCCAAGGTGAGGAAAGCCGGCCTGCCGCACAAGCTCGTGATTGGGGGAGCCAAGGGCTGGCTGTGGAGCGAGATTTTCTCAATGGTCAGCGAAATGGGCCTGGAAAGAGAAGTGATCTTTCCTGGATATATTAGCCTAGAAAACGAGCCCTTGTGGTATAATGGTGCAGACTTGTTCGTCTATCCGTCGCTTTACGAAGGGTTTGGCTTTCCGCTGCTTGAGGCGATGGCCTGCGGCACGCCGGTGGTGACCTCTAACAGCTCATCTCTTCCTGAGGTTGTCGGAGAGGCCGGGCTGCTGGTCGATCCGAGCAGCGGCGACGATCTGGCCGAGGCGATGCTCACAGTGCTGACCGATCGTGCGTTAAGCGACGATATGAAAAAGAAGGGGCTAGAGCGCGCCAGGTCGTTCTCCTGGGCCGAGGCTGCCGGGAAGACGGCGCAGATCTATCAGTCGTGCCTGTCGGCGCGATGACTGGTCTTGCCACTGTCACAGCCCTGACCTGAGTGTCAACAGTTGCCCCCAGGGAGGCTTGACCTTGTTACATCGTCGTGGTCGCCTGCTTCCGATTGGAATCCTTGTCATACTGGACGCGGTTCTCATCAGCGTGAGCTTCGCGCTATCCTGGTGGATTCGTTACGAGCTACAGCTTGGGCGGGAGGTTGCCGAAGAGAACTACGTCGGCTTCGACGCCTATCTGCTCATCCATTTGTCCTTGGTTGGCATTCTGTTATTTGTCTTCACCGTTCAGGGCCTTTATGATTCCAGATCGAGGACGTCGTGGATGGATGCTGTGGGTGTGATTCTCAGTAGCACCACCATCGGCGTGGCGATCATGATCGTCGTCGTCTTCGGCCTGAGGCCGTATGCCTATTCGCGCCTGATCTTCCTGTATGCCTGGCTGCTCGTGGTCGTGCTGCTTTCCTTGATGCGCCTGGCAGAGATGCAGACCCGTGCGGTACTGCGCAAGCGTGGCATCGGTCTCGAGCGGGTGCTTGTCGTCGGCGCCGGATCTCAAGGCATGCTGATTATGCAGAACATCGTGGCCCATCCGGAGCTTGGCTATAATGTAGTCGGATTCGCGGACGAAGAACGCGACGAGGACCTCGGACGCTTTAAGGCCCTGGGTCGTCTGGACGATGTGCCGCGCATCGTGCGCACCACCGACGTCGACCTGGTCATCATTGCCCTGCCTTCGACTTCTCACCAGCGGGTTGTCGAGATAATGATGCAGTGCGAGCGGCACAACGTGAGCTTCAGGATCGTGCCCGATTTCTACGAGCTGAGCCTCAGCAAGGTCGACATCAACGAAATCAATGGCATCCCGCTGATAGGGTTAAGAGAGGTGTCTATCCGGGGCTGGAACGTCTTTCTCAAGCGCCTGCTGGATGTGGCGTGTTCGGCGGCGATCCTGGTCGCACTTTCGCCACTGCTGTTGCTGATCGGCATCGCCATCAAGCTCGATTCACCAGGCCCCACGCTTTACACGCAAACCCGTGTTGGCCGGGGTGGTCGCCATTTCGTTTTCTATAAGTTCCGCTCGATGAGGGTGGGAGCGGATAAGGAGAAGGTCGAATTAAGCTCACTCAACGAAGCCTCTGGCCCACTCTTTAAGATCAAAAGGGACCCGAGGCTGACGCGTGTCGGGAAGGTGCTGCGCCGTCTCAGCCTTGACGAGTTCCCGCAGTTCTATAACGTGCTGATCGGCGATATGAGCCTGGTGGGTCCACGTCCCCCTCTTCCAGACGAGGTCGCGAAGTATGACGAATGGCATCATAAGAGGCTGGAAATATCGCCCGGTCTGACGGGTCTCTGGCAGGTTAGTGGACGCAGCAACCTGCTATTTGACGAGATGGTGCTGCTCGATATATGGTATATCGAAAACTGGTCGCTAGGCCTGGACCTGAAGATAATGCTCCGCACAATTCCAGCAGTTCTTCTAGCGAGGGGGGCGTACTGAGCTTGAATCGGCAAACAGTGCTCGCCACGAGGGGGATTAGATACCGGTGAAAGTAGCTATGACCTGCTCCTGGCTCAATCAGTACGGTGGCGCCGAGCGCGTCCTCGAATATCTGCACGAGATCTATCCTGATGCGCCGATATACACTTCGATCTATATGCCTGAAGCGATGCCGTCTTTTTATCGCCAATGGGATATTCGCACGAGTTTCATGGACCGCCTGCCGTTCGTCAAGAAGCACCACCAGGCGTTTCTGGGGCTTTACCCGCTGGCTTTCGAACAGTTCGATCTCAGCGAATACGATGTGGTGATCAGCAACAGCAGCGCCTACTGCCACGGGGTCATAACCAAGCCCGAAACCCTGCACCTCTGTTATTGCCTGACGCCGGCGCGCTTTCTTTGGAATTATCATGAGTACATAAGAAGAGAGAACATCAGCGCACCGGCCAAGATGTTGTTGCCCCTTGTCCTCAATTACTTGCGGTACTGGGATTCTCAGGCGGCCAGCCGTGTCGACGAGTTTGTGGCGATATCAAAGGCGGTGTCCAGGCGCATAGCGAAGCACTACCGTCGCGAAGCGGCGATCATCTATCCGCCGATCGACGCCTCACAGTTTACGCCGAAGAGCCGCGACGATATCGGCGATTTCTTCTTGTTGATCTCGCGCCTCATTCCGTACAAGCGCATCGATCTGGCGGTAGAGGCTTTCAATCGACTGGGGATGCCGCTGAAGATCGTTGGGAGCGGGCGGTACCGCACGTTCCTGGAAAGAATCGCCAAGCCCAACGTCGAGTTTCTCGGCCGGGTCGCCGATAACGAGATCAAAGAGCTGTATTCGAACTGCAGGGCGTTTATCTTCCCGGGCGAGGAGGACTTTGGGCTCACGCCATTAGAGGCCCAGGCCTCGGCTCGACCGGTGATCGCTTTTGCTGGCGGCGGAGCGCTCGAGACCGTCGTCGAAGGTGAGACCGGGGCGTTTTTCCGCAAGCCGACGGCAGAGTCGTTGGCCGCCACGGTGGAGGCGTTTGACCACCGCCAGTTTGACCCGGTGGCTATCCGTAAGCACGCCGAACGATTCGACGTTTCCTCATTTAAGTCCGGCCTGGCGGAGTTTGTCGAACGGAAGTGGCACGAATATCGCGAGCGAGTGGGCTAGCCGTGGCGGAGTTGCAATCATCTTTGTTCTGTTGTCCGGTATGCCATAGCGCGGTGCTCGAGTCGCCGGTGGCACTGATTTGCTCCGATTGCGGGAAGGCGTATCCGCTGGTCGATGGTATCCCCTGCTTCGGCGATAGCGACACCTTTTATGAGGGTAGATGGGCTCAGCCAGATTCTTCGGCTGGCTCGTTGCGCAACCGTCTGGTCAAGAAAGAGAGGTTCTTTGTAAATGGACTGCGTGGCCGCAGGGGCCGTATACTCGATCTCGGCTGTGGGGGTGGCTGGCGGCTATTTGCCACCGTGGGCCATTCGGTTGGCATAGACATATCGCTCGCGTCGCTGCAGAGCGCGAGACGGCTTTACGATCAGGTGGCTCAGGCGCGGCTGACCGCGTTTCCGTTCGCCGACGAGAGCTTTGATTTTGTGGTCAGCTCCGACGTGCTCGGGCACATCCCGCTTACAGAGAAGGACGCTACCCTAAGCGAAATATATCGCGTTTTGAAGCCGGGGGGATTGACGTGGCATTATGTCGAGGCGGATGGCGACGATCCGTTGATGCGGTTCGCGAAGGGCTACCCGGAACTTTACACCCGGCATATCGTCGAGCCCGAAGGCCACATCGGCCTCGAGCCCGCTGGGAGCGCTGCCGCGCGCTTTGAGAGGGCTGGATTCCGAATAGCTGGCCAGGTGCCGTGTTATAGAGGGCTCACTTATGTCGGACGCTTCGTGCAATACTTTGATAACGGCTTCAAGGAGCGGTCGCTGTTTATCAGGCTGCTCGTTTTGAGTTGCAAACTGGCTACCATTGCAGGGCCCATTGAGCTGGCCGCGAATCTGGGGATGAGCTTTCTGATCGAGCTTGGCGACCGCATCCTGCCCGAGCGCTGGGCTGGAGGCCTGTTGATTTGCTGTGAGAAGCCGTAGATGTCTACGGTTGGAAAACGCTTCTGGTGGAGGGGGCAAAGGTGGAATTAAGGGAATACTGGGATATATTGAGGCGACGGGCCTGGCTGGTGATCGGTCTTACGCTGTTGGCATTGATCGCTAGCCTGACTGCCACGGTCAGCTTCGCTGCGCCACATAAAGCGACGATGCGGCTCACGGTCAAGCCGCAAGCGGATTCGCGCTCGAACTTCTACTATTCCTACGATGAGTATTACGCCTACGTGTCCTCGGAGTACCTCATCGACGACCTGATCGAGATTATTGAGAGTCCGTCGTTCAGAGAGGAATTGGTCAGGAGATTGGAGGGCAAAGTGGCGAGCTTGCCGGACAAGGCGATCGAGGGCAAGAAGGCGCACCGTGTGCTCACGATCAACGTGGTTACCGGCTCCAAGGACTCCGCCAGGCTGGTGGCCGAAACGATCGGCGCCCTCCTGACAGACCCCTCCGCGAAGTATTACAGCGATTTGAGCTGGCAGAATCCGACCGTGACCATCGTCGATCCTCCCAATGTGGTGCAATTGGGCGAGGGTAGAAAATATCTCGACATCGGCCTGCGAGCGGTCCTGGGGCTCATCGCCGCCGTCGGCCTGGCCTTCCTGCTCGACTACCTGGACGGGACGATCACCGGCGCGCAGCGGGTGGAGATGCTTATTGGGCTTCCTGTTCTTGGGGAGATCCCGCGCAGAGAGTAGTCGTTGGTCAGATAGGTGGTACGTCAGCGTCTGCCGTTCGATTGCGACTTGTGAAACTTGCTGGCCTCGGCGATCACCGAAGCAAACTCTTCGAATGTCTCGTGGTCTATCGCGATCGTGGCGCCGTTCAGATTGAAGCTGATGATGTAAACGCCATCCTCGACGTCATCCCAGATCTCGAAGTTCTCGCTCGAAGCGATTGTCGGGTACTGTTCCTGTGCCGGATATTCTTGTTCCCTCGCCATCGTTCAGCCCTTTCTTGGAGTACTCCGGGCGAGCCCGTCTCGCCAAAGTCATTCTCTTTAGCTAGCAAGTTCAATGCCACGTCTCTTTTCTCATTTTTCATATTGGCGCATCTTGAGCGGGCGCAGGGTAAGAGAGGACAAGGAGCCCACGGCGGCCGTGGCGGCAGCCAGAAGAAAAGTGAGCACGAACGAGCCGGTGGCGTCGGCGATTCTACCCGCGAGAAATGGGGCGAGCACCTGGCCGATGGCGAAGAAGAGGGTGACAGAGCCGAGGACCGCTGGCGCTAGCCTCGAACCACCATAATCGCCGCTGGCCGCCGAGATGATCGCGGGAATGCTCCAGGCCGTCAGGCCGAAGAGGATCGCCGACGTGTAGAAGCCGGTCATATTCTGGAAGACCGCGAAGGTCGTGTAGGAGATGGCTTGTAGGAGGAACACGGCGGCGAGGCCATACTTTCTTCCCCACCTGTCGGAGACCGCTCCCCAGATCGAGCCGCTCACGATGCTAATCAGCCCTACCAAGGCCCACAGACCGCCGGCCGTGGCATTGCTCAGGCCGCCTTCCTTCGTCAGATAGGCCGCGAAGAACGTGCTATACAGCACATACGAAAAGCCAAAGAGAAAATATATGAATGACAGGTGCCAGAAAACCGGCATCCCATAGATCAGCTTGATGCTGGCGAGAGGGCTGGAATTGTTCACGGAGGTTGGGGTGGGAGCCTGGAGTGGCTGCGTCTCGCCAATTGGCGTGAGGCCGATGTCGGACGGCCGGTCGCGTAGCAAGAAGACGGCGATCACAGCGAAGAAGGTGGCGAGCCCGCCCACGAGATACCAGGCGTAACGCCAGCCATCAGAGCCATTGCTGACGATGACTGCCGGAAGCACCATTCCTGAGATGACCAGTCCGAGCCCCGATCCCCCTGACGCGATACCGCTGGCCATGCCGCGTCTATTGCTTGCGAACCAGGCTGCGGTCAGCGCCATAACCGGCACGTTGCTGCCGCCGCTGCCCATCCCCGTGAGCGTCTGGGTTATCAACGCCGTAGAGGCATCAGGGGCCAGGCCGGTCCCGATCATCCCGACGCCGGCCAGCAATAGGCAGGCGCTGACGATGACGCGGGACCCGAACCTCGCGGCGATAACGCTGGCGATCACGGTGAGTGCGAGGTAACCGAAGAAACTAAACGAAGCGAGCCAGCCTGATTGCTCGTAGGTCAGGCTGAGCCCTACCTTCATCGACGGCAGGATGACCGTATAGGCAAAGCGGCCGAGGCCGATAGCGCCGAGCACAACCAGCATGCTGCTGAAAAGGACGACATATCCATAGTGCAAGCCCCGCCGCTTTGCCCCAACTGATTCCATGGATGGTGATCCCTCTTGAGAACGTTGTTAGGCTATCGTGTGCCAGCATTCTAGCAGGTTGCTGCGCGGCGCACAAGGACGCTGCGCAGAAAGTAGTGTACGCGAAAACTCGGAAATTCAATGGCGCTGATTGCGATGGGGGCGGGGATGTGCTATGTTAGTTAAGGCTGTAGCTGGTAAAGTTCAATTCAGGGGTTACGACATGGGGTGATCTGGGGGCGAAACTCGGTGCATGAGGCTTTGCGGGCTGGGCGGGATGTGAAGCGCATCGTGCTGGCTGAGGGCATACATCTCTCGGGTGTGCTCGCCGATATCGTGACGCTGGCGCGGAAGCAGGGTGTTTCGGTGCAACGGCTGGAGCGGCGGGCTATCGATCGAATCGCCAAAACAGACAGGCATCAGGGGGTGGTGGCGGAGGTCTCCGAGTTCGACTATGCCACGGTGGACGAGATTCTCGACGCTGCCCGTGGGCGCGGCGAGGACCCGTTTATCCTGATACTCGATACGCTGCAGGACCCCCAGAACCTCGGCACGCTGATCCGTACGGCGGAGGCGGTGGGGGTACACGGGGTGATCGTTCCGAGGCATCACGCGGTCGGGGTGACCCCGGCGGTTGCTAAGGCCTCGGCAGGCGCCGTTTCACATCTGCTCATCGCCCAGGTGGCTAACCTGGCTCGGACCATCGAGGAGCTCGAGGGGCGCGGGGTGTGGGTCGTAGGCATCGACGTCACCGGCGAGCGCGCTTACGACGAGGTTGACCTGAACATGCCGCTGGCGCTGGTCGTCGGCGCCGAGGGAAAGGGAATTGGCCGCCTGGTCAAGGAGAAATGCGATCTGCTGGTCAAAATCCCGATGCGCGGCCATGTCGCCAGTCTGAACGCGGCGGCTGCCGGCTCGATAGTGCTCTACAACGCGTGGCGCCAGCGGGGGCGGGAGAAGAGGCGCTCGTCGTGATCGTCGTTCCATATTGACCCCCTATTCAGGCGCTGTTAGTTCGTCGGCGGGACTGCGGCGCGGCAGCCGGAATAGCTACTCTTTATGTCAATCCTGTCACTCGTGGGCAACGTCGCTGGAACGAGTGATCGTGACCCTCACAGCGATTTGCGTTGGTTTTGCGCATTTTTGCGAAGGACTGATTTTTTGTGAAGGACTGTAGGACTTCCTTGAAACGTTGGAGCTACGCGCTTTTCTCCTATAGCGGCCTGCGCGCAGGCATCGAATGTCAGCAACGCCGAGGATTATCAAGTACACGGTAGTGAAGTGAGGCTGAGGAAACAGATGAGCGATAGATCACAATCGGAGGGTGGATGATGAAGGGAATGGGGATACTTGGGGTTCTGGTTCTGGGCGTGGGACTGAGGCCGTGCACAAGTTTATCAGCGTTGGCGGGTTTGCGGCGGCGCTGCCACCTGAGGTTCCTCAGGACAGAATCGAAAATCTGAGGAAGGTATTCCAGAAGCTCAGCGACGACAAAGATGTGCAGCAGGGGATAGAGAAGATAACTGGACTTTCGCGCCCCTTCGTGACGGGTAAAGAGCTATAGGATGATATGTTCGCGATGAAGGCGAACCAGGGGCTGGCGGGTCAACTGGACAGCATACTGGCGAAATACAAGGCGGTTCAGTAAGGGGCCGGCCCCACAAGTATTGACACTGCAAGCAAATCAATATAAGATTGGCCAGTGGCAATGGTCAGGCTGGGCTAATCCGTTTAGCATGATCCTGGGCCGATCCCTCGGGTAAGTTCTACATCAGTCATTCGTACGTACGTAAGCAATGCAGTCGAGTCTGCACTTGGCATTTGCCGTGTCACACAAAAAACACTACGAAGTGGAGGCTTATGCACATGGATGCTGCGCTGCTTTCCTTAGTCTCAGGTCCGGTAGCCCTGGTGTTTGCGGGCTACGTGGCGACCAACATCCTGCGACAGGACAAGGGCAACGAGGCGATGCAGGCTATTTCCCGTGCCGTCCAAGAAGGAGCGACGGCTTTTCTGTCGCGTGAGTATCGCACGCTGGCAGTCTTCGCCGTGATTGTGGCCGTTGCGCTGGGGGTCTTCGTCGGCTGGGAGACCGCCGTGTCCTACCTGTTTGGGGCTTTCTCCTCAGCGCTCACCGGCTTCATCGGTATGTCGATCGCTGTGCGCTCCAACTCGCGTACGGCTGCCGCGGCCATGCGTAGTCTTAACGACGGACTACGGCTGGCGTTCAACAGCGGCTCGGTGATGGGCATCACGGTGGTCGGAGTAGGCATCATCGGCGTTGGCTCGTTGTTCCTTATCTTCCGCGACCCTCAGATTATTGCCGGGTTCTCTTTCGGAGCATCGTCCATCGCCCTTTTTGCCAGAGTGGGCGGAGGAATCTATACCAAGGCCGCCGATGTCGGCGCGGACCTGGTAGGTAAGGTGGAGAAGGGGATTCCCGAGGACGACCCACGCAACCCGGCGGTGATCGCCGACAACGTCGGCGATAACGTGGGAGACGTGGCAGGAATGGGTGCTGACCTGTTCGAGTCTTACGTCGGCTCCATCGTGGCCACGATGGCCCTGGCCTCCGCGATGTCGGCGGTTTGGGGGGATATTCTGCCGCTAGCCCTGGCCGGCATGGGCATCATCTGCTCTATCATCGGCTCCTTTGCCGTCCGAGTGGGGGATAAGCCGGAGCTGGATAGTCTGCTCTGGGCGCTCCGTCGCGGCATCTTCGTCGCCGGCGGACTGGTCATTATCGGCTCTTACCTGGTGGTTAGCTATTTGGGGGCGCCGATCGAGATGTTCTATGTTGTCCTGGTCGGGCTCATCGCGGGCATCGTGATCGGGCTGATCACCGAGTACTTCACCTCCTACGCGTATGGCCCAACCAAGGAGATCTCCGAAGCTTCGCAAACCGGCGCGGCGACCAACATCATCCGCGGCTTTGCCGTCGGGATGCAGAGCGTCTGGCCTCCGGCGATCATAGTGGCGGGGGCTATACTGGTGGCCTACCATTTTGGAGGCCTGTATGGCATCGCGCTCGCCGGCGTTGGAATGCTGTCCACGCTGGGCATTACCCTGGCCACAGATGCGTATGGCCCGGTGGCGGACAACGCGGGTGGCGCCGCCGAGATGGCGCACCTGCCGCCTGAAGTCAGGGAGCGAACCGATGCGCTCGATTCTCTGGGCAACACCACGGCAGCTACGGGAAAGGGCTTTGCCATCGCCTCGGCGGTGATCACCGCTCTGGCGCTGATGGCTGCCTACACACAGGCGGTGAACATCACCGACATAAGCCTCTTGAACCCGCGAGTGCTGGTCGGCATAATCGTCGGCGCGATGATGCCTTTCATCTTTTCTGCCTTAGCGATTAAGGCCGTGGGCAAAGCTGCCTTTAAGATCGTGAATGAAGTCCGTCGGCAGTTTGCCGAGAACCCCGGTCTGATGGAGGGGACGGTGCGTCCCGACTATGCCCGCGTAGTCGACATCAGCACCACGGCCGCCCTCAAAGAGATGATCATCCCAGGCGCTTTAGCCGTGATCGTGCCCGTGTTCATGGGTCTCGTCTTCGGCAAATACGCCCTGGGCGGGGTGCTCGTGGGCGCGACGGTAACCGGCTTCCTGGTCGCAGTGATGATGGCTAACTCCGGTGGCGCGTGGGACAATGCCAAGAAGTACATTGAGGCCGGCGCTTACGGTGGCAAGGGCTCCGACTCTCACAAGGCAGCCGTGGTTGGCGACACGGTTGGCGATCCCTTCAAGGATACGGCGGGGCCGTCGCTTAATATCCTTATCAAGCTGATGTCCATCGTTTCGCTGGTGTTCGCGCCATTATTCATTAATATCGGATAAAGGGAATATCGGATAAAGGGGGAAAGATGTACTACCGCGATCTAAGAGAGCACATAGCGGCGCTGGAAGAGAATGGCAAGCTGGTGAGGGTCACCAGGGAGATAAACAAGGACACCGAGCTGATGCCGCTGGTGCGCTGGCAATTCCGTGGGCTTCCTGAAGAGGACAGGAAGGCTTTCTTGTTCGAGAACGTGGTGGACGTTAAGGGCCGAAGGTACAAAATACCGGTGCTGGTGGCGAGCCACGCCGCTTCAAAACAGGTTTATGCGCTGGGGATGAAGTGCAAGCCTGAAGAGGTTATGGAGAAATGGGCTCAGGCTCAACTGCATCGGATCGAGCCAAAGATGATCGAGTACAGCCCGGTTCACGACGAGATACACATGGGGGACAGGCTTTTCGAGCACGGCGGTCTCGAAGAGCTCCCGGTTCCCATCTCGACGCCGGGCTTCGATAACGCGCCCTATTTCACATGCGCGAACTGGGTGAGCCGGGACCCGGAGACGGGGATCAGGAACGTCGGCAACTACCGGGCGATGATCAAGGCTCCGGGCAGGACGGGCATTCACTGTCAGGGGGTGCAGCATCTCGCCATTCACTGGGAGAAGTGTCGGCAGCGGGGGATTCCGCTTCAGGCGGCGATCTCCATCGGCGTCAGCCCCGCCATCAGCTTCGCGGCGGTCACGAGAATTCCCTACGGCATCGACGAGTACGCGGTGGCCGGGGGCATCGCCGGCGAGCCCATCGAGCTCGTCAAGTGCAAGACGGTGGACCTCGAGGTGCCGGCCTCGGCGGAGATAACGATTGAGGGCGAGTTCCCAACAGATTCTATGGAGCGCGAGGCGCCGTTCGGCGAGTTCACGGGTTATATCGGCGCCGAGGATATCAATCCCTATTTCAACGTCAAGTGCATCACGCATCGCAAGGATCCTATTTATAACGCCTTCATCAGCCAGTTTCCCCCGAGCGAAAGCAGCAAGATCAGGGAGTACGGCCAGGAGGCGACCTTCTACAAGTTCTTGAAGTACGACTGCAACATCCCGGGGATAATCGACGTCGGCTTCTTCGAAGCCTCGGGGAGCCAGGGGTATTGCGTCATCAGAATGAAGAAGTTCAGTCCGGCGCACCCGTGGCAGGCGCTGAACGGGGCGGTTGCCTTCGTCGGCTCGTATCCGAAGATCGTGGTGGCGGTCGACGAGGACATCGATCCCAAGGATCCGGATTCCGTGAACTGGGCCCTGACGTTCAGGGTTCAGGCCCACCGCGACGTCAGGGTCTCGACAGGGCGCGTCGGCAACCTCGATCCTTCGACGGCGCCGCTCGACGGCTCCGAGGGGGATCGTCGGTATCCGCCGCCTACCGGCGCTTCGGCGCTGTTGATAGATGCCACGACCAAGTGGCCGTATCCTCCGGTCTCTTTGCCGAGGAAGGAATATATGGAGAACGCGAAGAGGCTGTGGGAAGAGCTGGGACTCCCGCGTCTCAAGCCCAAAGTGCCGTGGCACGGATACACGCTGGGATACTGGACGGAAGAGAATATGGCTGAGGCTGAGCTTGCCCTCAAAGGCGAGCATTTCCAGACCGGCGAAAAGCTGGCGGAGAACAGGATAAAGAGCTGAATCAGGAGGCAAGTGGTGCGGAAGAGCTGGGATCTACAGACTGATGTGCTGGTTGTCGGCTATGGGCTGGCCGGTGGCGTGGCGGCCTCGATAGCCCGCGATGGGGGAGCGGAAGCGCTCATTCTGGAGAAGAACGAGTATCCGGGGGGCGTCTCGATCTTCGCCGGCGGAGCGATCCGCTGCATTGAAGACCTGGAGGAGGGCCTGCAGTACCTCACCGCCATCTCGGGAGGGCGAATGGAGCCCGATATGATTCGCACCTTCGCGGAGGGGCTCGCCGGCAACGAGGCGTTTGTCCGCAAGCTGGCGGAGGTTGACGGCGCCGAGGTGAAGAAAATGAACGCGAGAAGCGGGGTCTATCCCTACCCGGGCCAGGGGACCATCTATAGCGTCCGCGTGGCCAAGATCCCCGACTTCAATGGGTTTCCCTGGATGAACTGCTATCTGAATCCGGCGGGCGTGAACATGATAAAGCTGATCATGGACAACGTCGAGTCACGGGGGATCGAGGCGATGTTCTCGACGCCGGTCCGCCGCCTGGAAACCGACGAATCGGGGGCGGTGATCGGCGCGATCGCCGAAAAAGACGGGCGCGAGATCGCGGTGCACGCTCGCAAGGCGGTCATCCTCGCCACGGGCGGGTTCGAGCAGAACGATTGGCTCAAGAAGCAGTTCTTGCAGGGCATGCCTTTCCACTCGATGGCGCCGCTTTCGCACACGGGAGACGGCATCCTGATGGCGCAGAAGGTCGGCGCGGCGCTGTGGCATATGTGGCATCTGCACGGCTCCTACGGCTTCAAGACGCCCGATTCGCCCATCGCCTACCGTCACCCGTTCCCGGGGCCGCGCAATCCGAATCGTAAGATGACCTGGATTGTGGTCGACAAGCAGGGCTCGCGCTACATGAACGAGTATCCGCCGGCACCCCAGGACACGGGCCATCGTGCGATGGAGATCTTCGATCCTGATCTGCCGGGCTATCCGCGTATCCCTTCCCTGGTGATCTTCGACGAAGAGGGCCGCAAGCGTGGGCCGATCGCCAAGCCGCTGGGCTTCCCGGGCTACGAGTACGAATGGAGCGACGACAACAGCGTCGAGATCGAGAAGGGCTGGATACTCAAGGCGAACAGCATCGGCGAGCTGGCGGTGGCCATCAAAGAGCGCTTCCCCGAGAACGAGGCGCGGATGGACGCCGAGCGTCTGGAGGCGACGGTGGCGGAGTGGAATGGGATCGTCAAGACGGGTAAGGACCGGTTCAATCGTCCTGCCGGGACGATGATGCCACTGATAAATCCGCCGTTTTACGCTGCGGAGGTGTGGCCGATAATAACGAACACACAGGGGGGGCCAGTGCACAACGCCCGGCAGCAGGTGGTCGATCCCTTTGGCCAGCCGATTCCGCGCCTATATGCCGTGGGCGAGCTTGGCTCGTTTTTTGGTCACCTTTACGAATTAGCCGGCAATTTGGGCGAGTGTTTCACATCGGGCAGAATCGCCGGCGCAAACGCCGCGGCAGAGGAGCGGCTGGCGTAAGCCCGAATTATCTTTGCTAAATGTCGAAACGGGGCACCTATCAGGTAACGGTCCCCCATCCCATCTGCGGTGAAGGTCCTTCTTAGGAAGGACCCAAGCCCCCGCCACGATGGGCATTAAGAAGCTGGTTGTGTCGATTCCTGCCGAATGATTGAGGTGGAGGGAGACCCTTTATGAAGCGGTCGAGGGATTCGAGGAAACGGTTATTGGCGTCGATCTTCAGCGGCATACTGGTGATATCGTTCCTGGGGTGTAGCCAGCCGGCGGCGCCGACGTCCACCGTGGCGCCCAAGGCGACAGCGGCTAGGGAAGCGAAGCCGGAGGCGACAGCGGCGAAGCCTGTGGCCAAGGAGGCGAAGCCGCAAGAGGCCAAGCCGGCGCCGAAGCTTACCAAACTGACCGTGCCTTACACCGCTATCGGTGGCGGTATGACGACACTGTGGGTTGCCAAGGAAAAAGGGCTTTTCGAGAAATACGGCCTCGACGTGGAGCTATCATATATCGCCTCAAGCACGACGCTGGTGCAAGCGATGACCTCTGGGGAGATAGTTCTGGCTAATACCGGCGCGAACTCCGTGGTCAGCGCAGATCTCGCGGGCGCTGACGTCGCTCTTATCGCGGGGATCGTCAACGTGGTGGTAATGTCGCTCTACGGTCAACCGAGCATTCAAAAGATCGAGGACTTCAAGGGGAAGTCGATAGGTGTCACCCGATTTGGCTCGAACACGGACTTTGCGGCTCGCTTCACGCTGAGGAAGTATGGGCTGGAGCCTGACAAGGACGTGGCGATCATCCAGACTGGGGGCATGCCCGAGATCGTGGCCGCCATGCAGTCCGGTGGCATCGATGGCGGGGTACTGTCTCCTCCGACGACGATACAGGGCAGAAAGCTTGGACTGCGCGAAGTGGTGAATATCGTCGATCTCAAGATACCCTATTCGTTTATCGCCTTCGCGGTGAACCGAAAGTACCTCGCCGACAACCGCGAGGTAGTGACGAACTTTATGAAGGCGATCATGGAAGCCATCGCCGTGGCCAAGAAGGACAAGGATTTCACTGAGAAGGTGATAGCAAAGTACATCAAGAGCGACGACAAGGATGTGTTGGAGGAAACCTACGATATCTACGTGAACAAGATATTCCAAAGAGCGCCCTACGCGACTAACGAATCGGTGCAAACCATACTGGACGAGGTGGCGCGGCAGAATCCCAAGGCGAAAGAGGCTAAGCCCGAGTCCTTCATCGACAACAGCATAATCAAAGGCCTGGAGGACAGTGGCTTCATCAAGAAGCTGTACGAATAGCAGTGCTGGTCTGGCGCCAGAACGCAACTGAAGTGCGCGAACCCCTGACCAGGGGTGCGAAAATAAAAAAGGAGGCGTGAAGTTGAAGACAAATGTAGCTATTGGTCTCTTGATGCTGGCCTTGCTCGCGACAGTGGTGGCGTGCACGGCGGCCGCGACGCCAACCCCCACACCAAAGCCAGCCGCTCCGGCAGCGACAGCAGTGAAGCCCGCTGCAACATCCGCCGCTGCACCGACGGCCGCAGCGAAGGCGACTGCGCCAGCGCCCGCGGCCACCAAACCCGCCGCCTCGGCACCCGCGGCGACGCCGGTGCCGGCTTCGATCAAGATCGGCAGCGTCAGCTCAACCGGGGAAGCGGGCATTTACGCGGCCATCGAAAAAGGGTACTTCAAAGAGGTAGGGATCACCGCCGAAGTTAACGTCTTCCGGATCGCGTCGGATATCGTGCCGGCCTTCTCGACCGGGCAACTGGACGTCGGCGCGCTGCCGATCAGCCTGGCGTTGCTCTCTGCCGCCGATCGCGGCGTGCAAATGAAGATCGTGGCCGACAGGGGCACCTCGATGCCAGGCTTCGAGTACGCGTGGCTCGTTCTGCGCAAGGACCTGGCCGATTCTGGCCAGGTGAAGACGCCGGCGGACCTGAAGGGGATGACAGTGGCTATCCCTTCTAAGGGAAGCCTTGGGGACCAGACGGTGCAAGTGATGATCGAGCAGGCGGGACTGAAGCCCGATGACGTGGAGACAGTGATTATGCCCTTCCAGGATCACTCGGTCGCGCTGGCTAACAAGGCCATCGCCGCCGCCTATACGATTGATCCGTATGTCGCGCGAGGCGTCCAGGAAGGTTTCTCGGTCAAGTGGATTCCCAACAGCAAGTACTTTGGGGATAAGCTCTCAATCGCGATCATGGCTCTGGGGCCTGAGCTGGTGAAGAACAAGGACGTCGCGAACCGCTTCATGGTGGCCTATCTCAAAGGCGCACGCGACTACGTGAAGGCATTCACGACGAAAGAGGGGCGGGATGATATGGTCAAGATTTTGGCTAAGTACACGCCCGTCACCGATCCCAAGCTCTACGACGTGATGGAGATGCCCTGGGTGGATCCGGACGGCATCATCGATCTGAAGAGCGTGAACGCCCAGTATCAGTGGTTCGTGGAAAAGGGACTTTACAAGGGCAAGGTCAGCTTCAACGACCTCGTCGATATGTCCTACGCGGAAGCCGCCGTCCAGAAGCTCGGCAAATGGCAGGGTAAGAGGTAATCGAGGGAGAAAATCGAATGAGTGAGCATAGCGCGGGCTTTCCTTTCAGGTCCATGGGCGAATGGGCCGCTTTCCTGGAGGAGCAGGGCCAACTGCGGCGCAACCAACGGGAAATGGACCTCAAGAGTGACTTTGGCTACGTCGCCAAGCGGATCGCCGACGTTGGCGGTCCGGCGATAATCCACGAGAACCTGGCGGGCTATCCGGGTTGGCGTACGTTTAGCGAGGGCTTAACCACGCCTCAGCGTCAGGCGTGGGCGGCGGGGGTCTCGGCCAAGAATCTCGTGCCGAGCATCGCCAAGGTTCTTGGAAGCGGTAAGGTCGTCAAGCCTGAGGTCGTTCCCGATGGGCCGTGCAAAGAGGTGAAGGTGTTTGGCGACGACATCGACCTCACCGATTTGCCGATCCCTTACTCAGGGATGTACGAGAATCCGCCGTATATCTCGGCGGGCATCAGCGTGATTAACGATCTGAACAGCGACTGGTATAACATCGCGATTCGGCGCTTCGAGCTGAAAGGGAAGCGCAAGATCACCGAGTTCATTCAGATGAATCAGCACGAGGGGCTGATCTTCAGGAACTATGTCTGGGCCAAGAAGCCGATGCCGATAGCCATCGTCATCGGCGCCGATCCGCTTTTCTATCTGCTTTCGCTGTCGCCCGCGCCAAACGACTTCAGCGAATGGGACTACTGGGGGGCCTTCACGGGGGAGCCGCTGCAGGTTGTGCGCTGCGAAACGAATGACCTCCTGGTGCCCGCGACGGCAGAGATCGTGATCGAGGGGATCATCGATCCTGATGAGCGGGAGCTAGAGGGGCCGTTCAGCGAGTTTCCGGGATACTACTCGGGCTGCTACTACACACCAATCGTGCAGGTGAAGGCGGTGACGATGCGCAGAAACCCGCTGTACTATTATCTGTACATGGGGCGCGAGCCGAGCGAGGGGCATAATATGGGGCACTTGATGATCTCGGCAAATATCCTGGATCAGGTGCGAGCGCTGGTGCCGGCCGTGAAAGACGTGAATGTGATATCCACCTGGGCTTTCACGACCGCGGTGAGCGTCGATAAGAAGGCGCTCCGGACAGGTCTGGTCGAGAAGGTGGCGATGGCGATGAAAGGTGTTAAGGCGGGAATGGGGGTTAAGAATCTCCTGGTCTTCGACGATAGCGTAGATATCAGAAACTTGAACGAGATGCTGTGGGCGTTTTCGGTGAAGTTCCAGCCGGCGCGCGACATCACCGTGTTTCAGAAGACGATCTCGACGCCGCTCGACCCTTCGATCCCGTCGCTGGGCCACGGCCCCGGCGCATCGTCGTATGGCATATTCGATTGCACCGAGCCCGGTCCGCCTTACGACGAGCCCTATCGGCGCCAGATAGCCCTGCCGCCTGTATCGGAGAAGGCGGTGGAGATAGTGAAGGAGCTTGGGCTCTTGTAGCTTCCTTGACCGGAGCCGCTCTTTATGCATATAATATACCGTGTTGACGCGCAGTCGGCTTAGGCTGTGCGCAGCGCCCGAGTGGCGCAATGGTAGCGCAACCGACTTGTAATCGGTAGGTTGGTGGGTTCGAATCCCCTCTCGGGCTCCACCAGTAAAGTTGAAGGACGTGAATGGGCCAAGGGTTCGTGAACTCTGGCCCATAAAAATGTTTACGGCGTTTCGCTGGGTACCGAAACGTCATCGTCAAGGCCGCAGGGCCGGCCTGAATCACTAGGAGGAAGCTGAGCAAATGGCCAAGAAGAAGTTTGAGCGGACGAAGCCGCACGTGAACGTTGGAACTATCGGCCATATCGACCACGGCAAAACCACCC
>JACPRP010000037.1 GCA_016189905.1 Chloroflexota bacterium
GGGAAGGACATACAATACGCCTGCGCGACATCACCAAAGACTCTCGCTTCCGCGGCTTTCCACAACACCATCCGAAAATGACCAGTTTCCTAGGGGTTCCCATCCGCTACAAGGATGAGACCATCGGCAATCTGTACCTGACGGAGAAGATCGGAGCCGATGAGTTCAGCGAAGAAGACGAAGAGGCCGTTGAAACGCTCGCCGCCCATGCCGCCATCGCCTACAGGCAAGCCCAGCTTTACGAGCAACTGCAGACCGAGCGCGCCCGGCTGGAGACGGTCTTCGAGAACTCGCCGGCGGCCGTTGTGTTCGTTGAGGCAGCAACTGACCGGGTCTATGAGAATAAAGCGGCAGAGAAGCTATTCGGCTTCCCCTTGCGACCAGAGGCCGGGCGGAAGCAGTACCTGGGCAAGATTCTCTCGCCTGATGGCAGACCGTTGTCCCTGGAGGAGCTTCCCTCTTCCAGGGCATTGCGAGGCGAGGTGGTTGTAGGAGCCGAATTGGTGGTGCGACACGCCGACGGCCGGGATATACCCGTGCTTGCCAACGCCGCTCCGGTGCGTGGTGGTGATGGGACGGTTACCGGTGCGGTGGCGATCTTGCAGGACATCACCCCGCTCAAGCTGGAGCGTCTGCGTGAGGAATTCATCTCCGCCGTCTCCCACGACCTGCGGACGCCCATCACCGTCATCAAAGGATTTGCCGAGATACATAGCCGCTGGCTGAAAAAGCAGGAAGCGCCAGAAAGCGAGCGGCACGCGGTCGAGACGATTGTGACCTCTGCCCGAAGGCTAGATCGGATGGTCGAGGATCTACTTGACGCATCACGCATCGAATCCCAGCGACTCGCTCTGGAGAAGCAATCTGTGGACTTGTCATCTCTGGTGCGGGAGGTGGTTGACCGCCTGCGCAATGTATTGGCCCCGCATAGAGTGCGCGTGGAGGTGAGGGGGGTTACGCCTTCCGTGATGGCGGACCCTGGGCGCATCGAGCAGGTATTGACGAATCTCTTGACCAACGCCGCCAAGTACTCTCCGCCGGAGACTCAGATCCGAGTAACCGTGCAGGCCAGGCCGAGGGAAGTTATGGTCTCGGTAACGGATCGTGGTCCAGGCATCCCTCCTGAGGATATCCCCAAGCTGTTCACCCGCTTCTATAGAACTAAGGAAGCACGCGCAGCTAGACCTGAGGGACTGGGTATAGGCCTGTACATCAGCCGGGGGCTGGTAGAAGCGCACGGCGGGCGCATCTGGGTCGAGAGCGAGGTGGGAAAGGGCAGCACTTTCTGCTTCTCTCTGCCTGTCGCGTAGTGGATCGATGACCAATCCTTCCCGCTTGTCTACCACCTGGCCTACCTGACGCGTACCCAGTACCGCCTGCTTAGGGGCCGAGATCCGCTACAGAATCGGCAATTCGTCAACATCGTAGTTCAACCCCAGCTCTCGCAAGGCCACCCGGATATCATGGGTGGCATTGCACCGACATCCGTACTGAAAGCAACCTAACAATGGGTATGCGTCAGTGTTGCCTAATCCCTTCACAGAAGTCTAAGCCCGTGACACGATGTCCAATATAAACCTCTCTATGCGGCTCGACCCCTTCCTCTACGACCCTCAGGCCTACGCCCCTCGCGGCGTTCCCCAAATCCATATCCCATCCCGCGGCCCGCAGATGGACGAAAGCCCGGAGGGCGTGCCTCGCGCTCCCTCGCTATCTGAACACGTATCGAGCGATTATCAAGCTGGTACCCGTCGAACTTCCGAACTGCTTCCTCGGCATCGGCGTTGCTTTCCATTTCTACGAAACCAAAACCCCGTGGTCGACCTGTAGCCCGGTCCATGGGCAAGGCTACCTCAACCACTGTTCCGGCCTGACTGAACAGCTGTCGAAGTCCGTCCTCCGTTGCGCTATAAGGCAGATTGCCTACGTAAAGTCTTGCAGCCATTACTAATCATCCTCCCATCATCCGATGCTCATTTCCAGAACAGCTTCAATTGCGCGCAATATCTGTGCCTAAGAAAGGTGTTTCTGGCTGGCTCGCTGTAGCTACTCTCCACCTAGCTCAGGCTAAATGAAAACTGCCTACTAAACCTGTCGAACGCCTTAGCGCAGGCAAGGACGGTCTTGTTGCGATCGTATCCAAACTGTTTGACGTAGATGAACTGTTGGAGAAGGTGAACAAATTGCTGCACCAAGCCAGGCCGACGCTCGACCGGGGATGGGTCAGAAGAGTCATTCATCAGACCATAGTCGGGTCCGCAGTTCACTCTAGTCTTGAAGCAGGCTTCTCAGGGCTGCCGCGCTGTTGACCGGTTTCCCACACCTGAACCCCTCGCACACAAATGCTGTCGGCAAGCCATCGGTCATACTCTTATCTCGTAGCAGAGCCACAGTCCCAGGGAGATTGACCTCGGTGGGTTCCGAGCCGACGAGCACGTAGTTGGGTTGGTACCGCTCAACCACTACACCTACCAACTCTTCTGTTTTTGGATCCGAGGGCGGCCCGATGATGGCTATCTGGCGGACTGGCCCCAGATGGAAATCCAATGCGCTGAGCCAGTAGCCGAACCCTAGCGGGCGCTTCCCGATAACAGACGCTTGCGAGCTGAGAGCTGACATCGCCACCGCCTCGTACCTTGCCTCCTTCGTGATCAAGGCGAGACGCAAGCAGGCGAAAGTGGCTGCCGAGGTGCCAGAGGAAGTTGCCCCATCATTAACATTCCTCGGTCGCATCAGGAACACTGGCTGGTCGAGCCTGACGTCGACGAACTGGTTCCCAGCGGAATCCCAGAACCGATCCACCATTGTGTTGGCCAGCGACAGTGCCCATGTGAGCCAGCGTCTCTCCAGCGTGGCCTCGTGCAGTGATTGTAAGCCCTCGATTAACACAGAATAGTCTTCCAGGAAGCCGGCAACTTTGGCCTGATTATCCTTCCAGGTATGGAAAACCCCGTCGCCATCGCTCAGATTGTCTTGAAGAAACCGAGCGCAACTGGCTGCCGCCTCTACGTAGTCCCTCCGCCCGAAGGTAGCCCCTGCCTCGGCGAAGCAGCGCATCATCAGCCCGTTCCAGTTGGTCAGTATCTTCTCGTCACGACCGGGCTTGATGCGTTGCTCGCGCTCGTTGAACAGATCTTGGCGTATATCCTCCAGCAGCGCCAGCATTTCCGAAAGGGAAGCGTTTCCATTCCTCGCAAGAACCGCGGGCTCTAAGGCGAGGTGCAGCACGCTTCGGCCCTCCAGACGCCCACGTTCGGTAATGCCGAAGTATTTACGGGCAATTCTAGCTCTGTTTACCCCAAGCGCCGCCGTCATCTCCTCGGGCGTCCAAGTGTAGAACTTTCCTTCCACTCCTTCGGAATCCGCATCCTGGCTGGAATAGAAGCCACCCGACGGGGAGGTCATCTCGCGCAACACGTAGTCGAGAGTCTCCTCGACCATCTCACGGTAGAAAGGCTTGTGGGTGGCCTGGTAGGCGTGCAGGTAGATACGACTGAGAAGGGCGTTATCGTAGAGCATCTTCTCGAAGTGGGGTACCAGCCAGCGATTGTCGGTGGAATAGCGATGGAACCCTCCGCCGATTTGATCGCGGATCCCGCCCGCCGCCATCTTCTGAAGGGTGAATTCTACCATCTCAAGCGCTCTATTCGTCCCGCTGCGAAGCCAGTACCGCAGGAGGAACTCAAGGACCATAGGCTGGGGGAACTTCGGAGGGAGGCCAAAACCCCCATAGTGGGTGTCGAAGGTCCCCTCCAATGCGTGGTACGCCTGGTGGAGAACCTCGTCCGTGGGCTCCTCGACAGGCTCGATCGGTGTCAGAAGTCGTGCCAGGGCTACCTCCACCTGCTGGGCCCCGCGTTCGACCTCGTTACGGCGAATGTGGTAGGCTTCTGCACTCTGAAGGAGTACGCGTCGAAACCCTGAGATGCCCGGTCGATCCTCGGGCGGAAAGTAGGTGCCCCCATAGTAAGGCCGACCATTCGGAGTCAGAAAGACGGTGAGAGGCCAACCGCCATTTCCAGTCATCACCTGGACGACGTCCTGGAACACGGCATCCAGGTCGGGCCTTTCTTCGCGATCGACCTTGATGTTCACGAATTCCCGGTTCATTATCCGAGCGATCTCGTCGCTTTCAAAAGATTCCTTCTCCATAACGTGGCACCAATGGCACGCGGAATATCCAAGGCTCACCAGAATGGGCTTGTCTACGTTCTTAGCGTGGTGCAAAGCATCATCGCTCCATGGATACCAATCGACCGGGTTGTCGGCGTGCTGAAGGAGGTAGGGGCTCGTCTCAGTAGCCAGTCTATTCGGCATCACTCATCTCCCACGGGGAATTCCAGCAGGGCCGGCTCTTTTCTGTCCATCCCTCGACTAATTACCTGAAACTCCAGAGCAGCGAGCCTGCGACAAGCGCATCATCGAAGGGAGTCTTGTGGCCTCGGGACACCCATTGGGAGAGGTGCCCGCGCCCTGCTAGCAAAACGGTATCCCCAGGCCGGGCGTACTCAAAGGCCTCGGCGAAAGCCATTCGGCGGTCACTGATGCGCACAAAGTCCCGTCCCTCAATCGCGCCTGCCGCCCGCGCCCCAGCGGCTATCTCGACGAGGATCGACTCCGGCTCCTCGTCGTAGGGATCATCGCCGGCGATGACGAAGAAGTCGCAGAGCTGCGCAGCCACTCCTCCGAGCTGAGGACGGCTCTGCCGGTCACGACCGCCTGGATGTCCAATGACCGCGATAAGGCGCTCACGGCAGTCCTCGCGCAGCGTCTCGAGCGTCAGGCGCAGGGCGTTGGGCGTGTGGGCAAAATCCACCACCACGCGAAATGGCTGGCCGTACTCAACCAGTTGCATGCGTCCCCGCACGGGCTCCATGGTTTCTACCGCCGAGGGTATGACATCCAGTTTAACACCTAGTGTCAAAGCGGTGGCCATCGCAGCAAGCCAATTGTACACGTTGAACCTGCCCTTCAGTCGAGAATGCACCACCAATGTTCCACCTGGTGTGATAACCTCTAACCGCGTGCCGTCCTCGTGATGACTTATGTTGCGAGCGCGTACCTCGGCGTTACTCTCAATGCCGTAGGTTACCACCGGTACATTCGTGACCTCACGTAAGTGTAACGCAGCGCAGTCGTCGATATTGATTCCGGCGGCCTTCGGCGTTGTTTTGCTGGAGTCGTCGCCTAGTCTAGTGTCGCAAACAGGCTAGCCTTGGCTGCGAGATACTGGTGGATATCGCCGTGAAAGTCGAGGTGTTCTGGCGAGAGGTTCGTGAAAACTCCGACGTCAAAATGGCAGCCGGCAACACGGTGAAGGGCAAGGGAGTGAGAACTCACCTCTAGCACGGCATACTTCAGCCCGGCAGCGACTCCGTCGGCGAGAAAAGCCTGTAAGGTCGGAGCCTCGGGGGTAGTCAGGTCAGTATCGTTGGCCTTCGCGAACCGACCAATGCGAACTTCTACAGTTGAGAGCAGGGCGCTCAGTTGACCAGAACAGGTCAGGAGGTGGTGAACCATGGATGCCGTCGTGGTCTTGCCATCGGTCCCGGTGACCCCGATAACCCCCAATTCCTGGCTCGGGTGCCCGTAGAAGGCCGAGGCTGCGAAGGCAAGCGCCAGCCGTGCGTCAGGGACAATGAGACAGGGCACCGGATATTTGGCAGCGATGTCTACTCTCTCAGTGCCAACGGCGATTGCGCCACGCCGCAGGGCATCGTGGATGAAGTCGTTGCCATCTGTACGAAAGCCTTCCACGGCGAAGAACAGGTCACCTGCACGCACCTCCCGGCTATCTCCCCGAATGCCGTGAACCAATAATCCACCAGCGCCCTTCAGTCGCGCATCTGGGACGCAGGGCTCCCAAGCGCTCCAAGGAGATACATCTTCGTGTGCAGTCAACCGAACTCCACCCCCTCTTCCCATTGGCGTTAGTATCTTCAGACTTTACCAGAGATTTTTCTTGCATAACTCCGGCCATTACGTCACGCAATAACTTGTCAGCGTGATGCTGGCTGTGGGATCTCAAAACAGATCAGTACGTCATTGGAAGCGCAGCACCAGATCGCCTTGAATCACTGCATACCCAATCTGGGCGTCCACCAGCGATTGCAGAATGTCCATCAAAGCACAAGTGGCTGCCGCAAGATATGTGCCTTCATTTCTGCTCAACGCACCGTAGGTTGCTTCAATTCCATCGGATAACCAATCGCGATCAACGCATTAAACCCCAGTTCTAAGGGGCGGGCATTGACGAATCCGCGTTGTTTCAGCGTTTGCGCCACACGGGCGCTACTCTCCTGGTGGGGTCAGGTGCAGACAGTAACGATCTGCTTGTCTTTTGGCAGTCCGGCCATTTCCCCGTTTGCTGCTCCTGGCGCTATTCGCACTGCGCCCTTAGGCCTGATGTTGCTCGCTTCAAAAGGGTGAGTCCCGCGGGCGTCTACAATCACAACATCTTCGCCTCTCTGTAATCTCTCTCTCAATTCCTTCTTGGTAATATTTTCCACTTCGGTAAGATGGGGTTCCACTGATCTCCTCCTTCCGCTATGCTGTACCATGTACGGCTGCAAGATATGGTCCTGAAAGCTCCTATCACAAGCCAGGGCAACAAACTATGCGATAGCCAGGATAGCGGCACCTTTCACTCTACGACCGAAGTCAGTAGTCTAACCAACCGCGAGAAAGACCCTCTATTGCACCATCATTTGAAGACAAAATGGTGCTTTTCCTGAGATGATGGGGCTAATCGTATTGGCATTCTTCTTGCGGCGCTTCCAGCAAACATTCTTCCACTACTAATTCTTCAGGGAGGAAACTCACGAATGGCACAAATCAAGAACCCTGGTGAGGGGAAGCCCAGGCCTGGTGGGCTTCAGGACTGGCCTAGCCGAGTTAAGCAGATTAGGCAGCAGGCAGAGCAGAACCTGGCGGATGGCGCGATGACCCCCGCCTACAAAGCAAATCGTGATCAAATCATCGACCTACTCAACCGGGCCCTGACCGCCGAGTGGACTTCTTTCCTCCAGTACTGGCACCATTACACCATGGCCTCTGATTTACACAGTTCCGAGATCGCCGATGTCTGGAAGGAACACGCGGAGGAAGAGTATCAACACGCTCAGAGGCTTAACGCGCGAATCAATGAGCTAGGCGGCGTTCCGGCAAATTCGCCGAATGAAATCGCGCAATTGAGTCCGATCTCATTTGAGAAAGGGCACGATTTGCGGAACATGCTGGAGGCCGACCTGATCGCCGAACGGCAAGCGATTCAGGTCTACAACGACATAGTTCGCACCTGCGGCTTCGACGACAACGAAACCCGCGTCATTTTCGAGGAAGTGCTCCTTGTTGAGAACGAGCACGCCAACGAGCTTGCAAGTTTTCTCTATCAATTCGATGCCTCCACTGGACAGCAGATTGATACGGGTCACGAGGAAATCATCGGCCGACGGGCGGCACCGTTACGCAAAGCCGCATCCTGACATCCTCGTTTCGGGGAACAGCGTTGCCTCGTTGAAAAGGTAATCACAAATGCAGGGTGAGGCGAGAACTGATTCCTTAAAGCGGATTGGTGCCATCCTGATCACCCTAGCCGGTGTTGGTCTAATCGGCTATGCTGGTTTGTTTATAGCTCAGAACTTCATCGGACTCATCGAAATCGGGCTACAGCCGGCCGAAGTGGGCGCTACTGAAGAACAGATCCGGGCGTTCTCTCAAGCGCTTCACAACTACATCAGCCACGTACAGATCGCCCTCGGAGGCTTCATCGCCTCAACCGGGCTGGCGATGGCCTTTCTGGCCTGGTACGGCGTCCGCAGAGGGGAGACTTGGGCCTGGTGGGGTGTCGTGCTAACGACAGTCGCGTGGGTGGCTATCGCTACTCCTTTTCACTACGTCTATGGCTTCGGCTCTCTGGCCCATCTCGGGCCCACGTATCTAGCGCTGGTTCTCGTGACAATCGGCGCCTATCTAGCCAGGCCGTGGCGTTGAGAGTAAACGGCTGCTCCTTAGGCGCTACTGTCACCAGATGTGGATCGGCGCAGAAGCAGACCACCCCAAAGGACGGCGAGCCCAAGGACGCCGAGAACACCCGCCGCCAACGCTGGCGGGATACCTCCCGCAGCCGGCAATTGGACGGCTCCCCGCGGAGCTGTTGCCGCTGGGATGGCGCCGCAAGCCACCAGTTCCTGACTATGAACCTCGATGATGTGGTCGCCGTCGGCGAGCAGCGCGAGCGTCAGATCCGTTGAAGCACCCGCTGCCGAGAATCTTACACTGGTGGTCGTGAGAGCACCACTACCCCTAGGGTCTGCTGTGACGTTACCCAAGAATCCGGTGCTCGCGCTGGGTTGGGCGCAAGTGCCCGCGTGCAGGTGAACCTGATAGCTCTGGCCGGGGACGAGGCCCTGGAGGTCAACGGAGAGTGTGGCTACGCTGTCCTGACCATCTGCGGCTGTCACAGTCGCCGTGCCACTCACTCCTGAGTCACCGACCGGTTCGAGTCCAAAGTTGATCGCCTGATTGGCAAGAGCCACCCCGGTTCGACCGATCAAGAGTGCTACTGTCAACATCAGGCAAGCTATAATTCGAGATCGAAGCATACACCTAAACCTCCACCAATGATTGCTGTCGACTGTTCCCCGTGCTGCAACTTCTCGTTCCACGCGCATTCAGCAATGCGCGGGACCGTGTCAGGCTGAATTAGCACCATGTGTGCCTCTTTCTTACTCAAAGCCGCACGCACGTTTTCGGCAATATGCGTGCCGCCGCTAGAGGCCCTTGCACCACAGCCTTAAGGGGAACGGAACTTGCTGCGCCAAGTGCGGGCACCGCAAAGCGAGACGGGCCTTTCAGGACAGGACCGCGACATCCTCGCGAAACACGACTTCACTGCACGGATCTTCTTGCCCGGCGATCGAGCACAGCACCGGGCGACTTATTCTTGCAGCAAGATCTCGCCTCAACGATGGTCCTTCCGCAGCTTTCAACAAGCAGCAGGAGGAGATCCGAAAGATGAGACAGACCGTTTTGCGAATGGCTGTAGCCATCGGGTTGGCCGTTAGTATATTTCGATGCACGGCCGATAGTAGTCTGGCCCAGCCAGCCGATTTCGATATCCCCGGTGGACACTTCTTTACTCAGACGTCGGGTGATCCGGACAGAGGTTTTGCCGTAATCGATGACGATCAGGCCCGTTTCTGGAGCGAGTTCCGACGCTTCGGTGGTGTGCAGGCCGTCGGCTATCCTATCTCGCAGCGATTCCTCTGGCAGGGGTTCATCTCCCAGGCATTTCAGAGAGTCGTTTTCCAGTGGCGCCCGGAGCTGAGTCAGGTGCTCTTTGTCAACGTCTTTGAGCTTTTGCACGATGCCGGTCACGACGATTATCTGCTCGCGGCCAGGCAGGTGCCGAGACAGGCACAGTTCGACGAGGCAGGCCTGTCCTTCGAGCAAATCGTCGCCAGCCGTCTGGCCCTTCTCGACGAAAACCCGGCTATCCGGACGAAGTACTTCTCGGTGGCCGGCGATCCCGTGCAACTGAATGGATTGCCAACCTCGCCGGTGACCGACATGGGCAACCACCTTGCACTCCGGGCACAGCGAGTGGTTTTCCAGCAGTGGAAGGTTGACGTACCGTGGGCCAGCATCAACGAGGTAACCGTTGCGTTGGGTGGCGATATCGCCAAGGAACTGGACCTGCTGCCCGACAAGGCCGCTCTCCAGCCCATTGATGCTCCCTCGCCACTCGACGAGTTCAGCTACCCGAATCTGCGCACGCTCCCACCCCAGGACATCAGTCTAGGGACGATTACTGTAGGCGGGGAGAGGCGTCACGTGGTGCGTTTCACCAATACCGTTTGGAACGCCGGCGAGGGCCCCCTCGAGCTTCGTGGTGTTTTCGCGGTCGAAATGCAGGCATTCCAGCGCATCTATAGTGAGCAAGGGATGTTCACAGATCGTCTGGCGGGAGAGTTCATCTTCCACCCGGCGCACAACCACTGGCACTTCGAGGACTTCGCCCGCTACGAACTATGGACGAAGAGCGCCTACGACGAGTGGTTGGCAAGCGGCAGGAGTTTAGGTGAGCCCGAGTGGCTGATGAGCAAGGCCAGTTTCTGCCTATTTGATACATTCAGGATAAGTAATCTTCCTAGTAGCCCACGGTTCCGTGTGTATCCAGCTACGTGCGGGCTAGAGTTGCAGGGAATCTCCGTCGGCTGGGCTGACGTCTATGACTCGACGCTAGAGGAACAGTGGATCGACGTGGGGACCACACCGTTACCGGATGGCGAGTACGTGCTACACTCGGTCGCCGACCCGCTGAATCGCATCCACGAGAGCCCTAGAGGCAGCGACCCAACTCGTGAGGGAGAGGAAGACAACGAGGCAGCCGTTGGGTTCGCCGTCATGGGTGGTAGGATCACCACCCTGCGCATCCTCCAGGTTGGCCCCATGCAACACACGACGCTCGATGACTGAAAGGCGGCGATGGGCGTGATGTTATGGCGTTCCCTCTACCCGGTAGTTGGGGAATCCTGACCACACCCGGCCACTGGTGTGCCACACCATCGTAGTGGGCACGTGGAGTGGACACTGTTACTAAGTCGACCTGCACCAATATGTAGAGGTTAGCAGAAAAGTACCTCCAACTGGTAGACTTTGGGTCTAAAGCATATTTGTGCGGCTTGCGTAAAGACATCACGATCGCCGTGAACTCTGGCGTGCCCAAGAATGAGTCTGCTGAGCACGTAACGCGAGTGCCGCACTTCAACCGAGAGGAGCAGCAAGAGAGCGGTAGATCGTACCACCATCTGTTAGGCTGGCGTCTTTCTCCCATCAATCAGCCAATAGCGTGTGATAATGTTACTGCTCCCCGGCGGTCTAGAAGCAGGTGTGTTACGTTGCCTAAGAAAGATAGACTCACGACATCTGTATCGATATCGATCATCTTGACCCTTACCGTAATTCTTTCCGCGTGCACACCGACCTTGCTCGACAGTTCCAGAGCGAACGGCCCATCGCCAACGGCACTCGTGACGGAAACACCTCATCCAACCACCACCCCCTCTGCCACGGCTACGCCGATTCCCACAGCCACGGCGCCTCCATCGCCCGCTGCTACGCCAACGCCATCGCCCACAGTTGCACCGGTGCCGTCGCCCAACCGAACGCCCCTGCGTATATCCGTGGACACAGGTTTCTCCGCCGAAGAATCGTGGCGGCACGTGGAGCGGCTCGCCTCCGAGATCGGCTCACGATCGGTGGGAGCCCCGGCCGTCGACAAGGCGGCGGACTACATAGCGGATCAGCTCGCGTCTTACGGCTATCAGGTGGAGCGGCAGTCGTTCCCATTTCAGCGCTACATCGACCAGGGCTCGCAGATCACCGTCGAACGGCCGCACCAGCTCGCGATCGGCGCCGGTGTGATGCAGCTGTCAGCGCAGGGGGAGGTGACGGCTGCTCTGGTTGATGTCGGCCTGGGCAGACCCTCCGATTTCGACGCCAAAACGGTGAAAGGCAAGGTAGCTCTAGCCCGTCGTGGCGGTATATCGTTCGACGAGAAAGCTGCCAACGCTATGGCGGCCGGCGCCATCGGACTGATCGTCAGCAACAACGAACCGGGCCTGTTCGAGGGCAGTCTCAGGACGCCAGTGAGCATACCTGTTGTGGCTATCACGCCGGAAGATGGGCAACGGTTGCGCGCCCTGTTAAATGAGAAGGAAACAGTGGTGCGCTTGGCCGTAAAGGCACACGTGCAAGAGGGAACCACGCAGAATGTGGTGGGCACGCGCCCAGGAGATCGAGCGGGAGCGGTGATCGTCGGCGGCCACTATGATTCGGTGATGGCCGGACCGGGAGCCAACGACAACGCCTCGGGGGTGGGCGTGGCGTTGGAGGTCGCCCGTGCGCTGGCGGCGCGTGACTACCCCTACACGGTGAAGGTGATCGCCTTCAGCGCCGAGGAGATTGGCCACCTCGGCAGCCGCCATTACGTTTCGGCTTTAAGCCCCAAGGAGCGGCAGAGCATCGTGGCGATGATAAACCTGGACATGGTGGGTGTGGGCAACAATCTCACCGTCGCCGGGACGGGTCAGCTGGTCGCTATTGGGGTCGACGCCGCACGCAAGGCCGGCTACGCTGCCGCCCGCCTGTACGGCCAAGGCGGTGGGGCAAGCGACCATACGGCCTTTCTCGATGCCGGCGTCCCGGCGCTCTACATCACGTGGGGCCCGGACCCCAGGTACCACTCCGCCCAAGACAAGACGCACCACGTTCAACCGAGACTCCTTGCCGCCACCGGACAGATTGTCCTCGATGTTCTGAAGTTCCTGAGCAATGGGTAAACGAGGGACAGTAGAGCGTCCGTTGTAGATATGATCGTCCTATCAGGGCAGGATCGAACCTCGGCTGCTAAGAAGCCGGTCCCCTCCATTGGGCGCTAAACACCGAGGTACAGTGCCGTGAGTGCCACAAGGTTGTTTACGGCGTGCGCCACAATGGACGGGAGAATGCTGCCGGTGCTCCGGGTAAGGTAAGCCAAGCCCAGGCCTATGGCGAAGATGGGCAGAAGGGCTGGCAGGTTCAAGTGGGCCACCGCGAAGAGGGCAGAGCTCAAAAGGTATGCCTGCAGCGGGCCCTTCTCCTGCAAATACGCTCTGAAGACGTAACCACGAAAGAAGGCCTCCTCAGCAAACGGGGCTAACCCTGCTACCGCCAGTAGAACCACCGTGAACTCGGGCAGCGGTGCACGCTCAATGCCTCGGAAGAGCTCGGCCTGGGTTTGTTCAATCCCCACTTGGCGAAGCAGGTTTTCTAGCAGTGCTGACACCAGAAGCAGCACCAGGCCTCCGGCCACGCCGAATGCCAGGCGCGCGCCGAATCGTTGCCAAGTCAAGCCCATATCGTGCCAGGTAATGACACTAGGACGTACAATTCGCAAATATAGCACCGCCAGTAGCGAGACAGACAGGGCCGCGATACCGACGAACAGGACATCAGGAGCTGGGGTTGGCTGGTCGGGGGTATCGGCAAGGATGGGCCTCACCAGGCCCACATAGGCCGATGTGATGATATTTGCGAGGACTACAGCCAGGGCAAATGTTGCCAGCACGGTGCGGTGCCAGGCGTAACTCCTGCCGGCCTCCTCACTTGAGCGAGTGGGCAGGAGAACGTAGAGGACGAGGCCGATCAGGACAATCACGGCTCCCAGTACGAAGAGCAACGCGAGAGCGATGGTTGCAGGTGGAGGCAAAGGAGGAATCACTCCTGTGCGCACGAGCAGTACCGAAACTATCGCTGGGAAGGTAAGCAGAACTCCCACAAACATAACCAGGGCACCGATCGAAATCCCTGGGAATCTCGTAGTCACATTCCTCCAAGTTTCAGTAGATGCGAATCTTTGCGCTGATCGTGAGATCCCAAGATGCCCGTTCGGGCGGAGTTGCCCGTCTCAGCCGTTGACACATGCTTGAACTCCGCCCTTCACCTTAGTTGTTGTTCCGGTTGGCGACAATCAGGTCTATAGGTTACCGTCGGCGCAAGAATACGCCCAGTCCCAGCAGGGCAGCCCCGATTGCACTAACCGGGATTAACGCTATCGGGAACCCTCCAGCTCTAGGCAGCTGATCTGGAGGTGTGGGGGTTGGCGTCGGTGCAGGCGCAGCACCGGTTGGAACGTTTCCACAGGTCGTAGTTGGGCCCGGCAGTGTAGGAGTCTCCGCAAGCGCTGTATGGAAGGCGATCAGGTGATTGCCATCCTGGAGCGAAGCCAGAGGTGCGTTTACAGTAGCCGTCACAGTACCGGTACCATCAGCGCCGGCTACCATGTTCGGCAGTGGGATCTGGATCGGGCCAATGTTTGCACAGGTCCCAGTGTGGAAGTGACCCTGACGTTCGCTACCAGGTGCCAGGCCGCTAAGGGTAACCGTTACCGTGGTCTGGTTGCCCACTGCTTCTAGAGTAGCGGTGCCGGATATGCCCGAACCTCCCAGGGGGTTCATCGAGAAACTAACTTGCTGGGCGAAAGCAACTCCCACGCTGAGTGAGAGTACAAGTGTGAGTATGGCGGCCACAGCCGCCATACGATAGAGCTTATGCTTCATAACATTTGCCTCCTTCTTTATTAATCACGAGTTTAGTGTCTAGCAGCCAGATTAGTATCGCCAACCAAGGAACTATGTGGTCGCCGCCGTCACTTGTTTCCTCTCCAGCCCCTTTTCCCTTCCGATGGAGCACAGCAGTCGATCACGGTCTTCTTGCGCCGCAATTTCTATACCCAAGGGGCGGCGATGAGGCTCCACAAGTAGGCCGAAAGCTTTCCGCTGGGCCAGCACAGTCTAAAGGCTCCAGCCCGATGCAGGACTTAACGCTCAAGTGTGAGTAGCCCAACTCCGATTAGCACCAGCACTGGTGAAAGTAAGTGGCCGAGGGTATGGGCTAGGTCCTGATAGATCAGTGAGGTTGCCACAAGGTCAGTCGATAAAGCGAGTACAGCGAGTAGCAAAAGGCTCCAAATGCACCACGATTCCCCACGTCGTAATGGCCCCATCGCAAGAAACGCCAGAAGTGTCGTCAGCGCCAGAACGTATCCACCCAGCATCAGCAGGTGGAAGGCAATATGAGGGCTCAATCGGAAGGTCTCGGCGTCTAGCGAAAATACCAGGGCGGGCTCCACTGTGAGGCTGACAAGCCACGGAACCGCCAGAAGAACTACCCAGGATGCGACCTGCCGCAGGGGCGTTGGCATGGGCTGGCCTGCAACAAGCCAAAGTGCAATGGCCAAAACGCCGGCATCCCCGCCCAACTTGAAAGCAGTCCAGACAGACCAGCCCTCATCGATACGCTGGACCAAGAGCGAAAGGCCAACCGCCAGGAGATAGCCGAGCATTCCAGCGGTATCGAGAGACGAGAGTTTTCGTCCCGAATGCATTGCCTGGCATCCCTTCTTGAATAGTTTTGGCTTAGTCTCTAGTATTGTGCCCAGATAGAGCGATCTTGATTGGGCTGCTGGACGTCTATCTGGGCAAGCAAGTCTAAGGTTGCACCGAGAACCGCGTGATGACGGGATTGCCGTTTTCCGTGAACGGAGGATCGCCACCCGGGAAGTTGAAGGTCACGGGCTCGCCCGTATCCCGATGTAGCATAGCGATCAGCTCGGTTTCCTGGGTCGGTGGGCTATCGAGATGCACGGCTACCTGGGTGTTCACACCTTCCTGGAGCTTGGCTGTACCGATCACCTCTCCTGCCGACCCGTCCGGCTGGACAACGTGAATGGCCATCCACCCTGGTTCGGGAACGACGGCTTGATCGATGAAGATCGTGTCGTGTAGCAGCATCTGATCGGACACGCTGACCTGAGGTCGTCCGGTGGTGGGGATGCCGGTGGCAGGCATCGGTGTTCCCGGAATCGGCCCGGCCACTCGCATCATCTCCTGTACGGTGCCCTGCATCTGCTGAGCCTGGCTCAGCATCGCCTGTCGCTCCTCCTGGGTCAGGCGATCCATCACCGGTTCCAGATCGACCATGAGTCGGGCCATCTCGCCCATCAAGGCCCCCATCTGCGCATGGAGCTCTGCCATATGCTCGGGATCCATCTGTTGCATTTGAGTGCGCATCTGCCGATGCATCTGGTCCATCTGCCGCCCCATTTGACCCATATCCGGCTGGCCCGGTTCCATTTGGTCTGGTACAGGAGTGCCTACGGGCATCGTTTGCTGCATATCTTGCATCGTAGATTGCATCCGTTGCAGGTCGTCTGTGATGGCCTGTCGCTCCTCAGGAGTCATCTGATCCGTGGCTTGTTCCACGAGAATCATGAATTGGGCTGTTTCCTCCATCAGGTCAGCCATTAGCTGAGCCATCTGCTGCTGCTGCTGAGGCTCCATCTGTGCCATCTGCGCGTGGAGCTGAATCATGTCATTTTCCATTTGTCGCATATGTTGGCGCAGGGGCCGCATTTCGTCTGCCGTGGGCGTCCCTGCCCTTGGTGTGGCGGGAGCTGGGGTTGTGGCTGGGCCGGACCGGGGAACGACTCCCATAGCTCCCGGCTCTGGAGTTGGAGTGTTCATGGTTGGCTGTGGTGCATCAGCCGCGCAAGCTGCCAGAAGCAGACCGAAGA
>JACPRP010000001.1 GCA_016189905.1 Chloroflexota bacterium
CTTCCGGTCGTCGTGAGTACTTGTAGCCGTAATTGTAGTAGTAATACTGGTAGTAGTACCCGTCGTGAGGGGCCTTGAACCGATTGAGGACGACACCCAGCAGCGGCGCCCCAGGACCGCTCAGGACCTCCTTAGCCCGCGCGACGACCTGGCTGCGATTCCTCCCGGCATCCACGATCAGCAGCACCCCGTCCACGTGAGCGCTCAGAATCGCCGCGTCGGCCACGCTCAACGCCGGCGGACTGTCGAACAGCACGATATCCGCTTCTTCCTTCAACGCCGCCACAACCCGGCCCATCTGCGGCGACCCCAGCAATTCCGTCGGATTCGGCGGCAGCGGCCGCCCGCTGGGCAGCACCCGCAATGCCACGTGCTCCGTCGGCTGTAGATAGGAACCCAGGTCCCGGGGATCATCGGCGATCAGCAGGTTCGTCAGCCCGTTCTCCGCCGAGACGCCGAACACCCGATGCAGTGATGGCCGACGCACGTCGCTGTCCACCACGATCACCCGCTGTCCCGTGTGCGCCAGCACCACCGCCAGGTTGGCGAGCGTGAAGCTCTTGCCCTCCGCCGGCCCCGCGCTCGACACCATCAGCGTCTTGCACGGACGGTTGAGCGTGGCGAACTGCAGATTGGTGCGCAGCATCCGATAGGCCTCGCCGAAGGCCGACTTGGGATCGGCGGCAACGATGGACGTGCCACCCGCCTTCCCGTTCGGCGATCGTTCACCACGGCGCAGGAGCACGCCCAGACCGATGCCCCGCTTCCTGTGCGGGCCCACCGCCACGCCGTTCTGCGAGAACGGCGCCACACCGACGATCCCAAAGGTCGGCAGCGCGACAGCGTGATCCACGTCCTCGGCGGTCTTGACCGTGTCGTCGAGATACTCCATCAGCAAGGCCAGGCCGGCGGCCAACGTCAGCCCGATAACGGCGGCGAGGAGCGTGTTGGCCATCACTCTCGGCTCGACCGGCGATCTGGATGGGCGAGACGGAATGGCCAGGCGGACCCCTTCGTCCGCCCGCGATTCAGCGAGGGCCAGGTCCTGCTCGCTCCTCGAAAGCTGCGCAAACACCACTTGATACTGGCTGAGCATGCCCTGCAGTCGCGCCTGCTCGGCGGCGCGCACCTCGCGCGGCACGCCATCGTTTTCGGTCGCCAGGCTGATAATGCGGGCCGAGGCGGTGTCTATCTGATCCTGCATCGAGCTTATCTGTTTGCGCAAGTCTTGCCGGATGGCGGCGATTTGCCCTTTCTGGTTCTGACCGGTCTGCGCGATGAACACCTCGGCGATCTTGTTGGCGATCGCGGCGGCCTGGTCAGGGTTGCTGCTGCGCACCGTCACACCAAAGAGCTGTGTGTCGCGGATCGGGCTGACGCTCACCTGGTACCCTCCGCCCAGCCCAAGCTGCTCGTTCACCTCGTCGAGCACCGGCGGACTCTTGATCAGCTCACTGTACGTCTTGACTAACTGCTGATTGAGGATCACATCGGTGTACACCGGATTCGCCACGGATTGCGACTGGTTAACCATGAGGGTGGCCGTGGCGGCGTAGATCGGCGTCGTCGATCGGTTCACGGCGAAGCTCGTTCCGCCCGCCAGGATCAGGCCGAGGGCAAGCAGCCAATACCATCTCCGGATTACGCCCCAGTATTGGCGAAGCTCCACCGATATTCCTCCTCGATAGCTTTCAGGCTTTCTAAGTACAACGCAATAATTCAGGCAAGGCTTTCGGCGTTAATGGATGAACAAGGGGTCCCTGTTCCACTATCCGACCTGTATTACCAACCTTACGAGTTAGTCTTTCTTGTTGGCGACAGATGGAGGAGGCGGTGACTCCTCGATCAGCCTCTTGAGGTCTGTCTTGTAGAACACGCGGGTCTTGCCGACCTTATAGCCCTTGAGAGCGCCCGAGGCCATCAGGGTGTACAGCTTCTGTCTGCTGCACCTGAGGAAGGCCCTCGCTTCCTTGAAATCCAGGATTACCTCGTCTTCGTTGATCACTTCCGCTCGGCCACCTCACGAATCAACACTACAACTAAAACGACGTCCAGTGGGATGAGCCCGGAAAAAAGGGATTCAAACGGAGGTGTGCAGAGTATCACCGAAAGGTGGGGTTCTTAGCGGCGTCAACGGACGCGCAACGGATCCCTTCCAGGATGGCCGCTCCGATCTCCGCTCTGCCAGAATGGATCGTCCCGAGGCGTTCCGTCCTTATTTATTTCAGAAGGACGGAACGATCCATTGGAACTATAGTTGAGCCGTTCCCCAGTTGTGAACAGAGTGCAACGGGTTTGTCAGGTCGCTGGCGCGGGATAGGCTACCGCCCGTTCGACGCCTCCATGGGGTTTTGAAGACACACTATCCCGAAGGTAGCGCATCGGCGTCCGCCTGAGACCTCTACCAAATGACAAAGCTATGCAGCGCCCTAGCTGATTCCAATTATCCGAGCCACTGGACTGGAATCGGCAAGGTCACGTTTTGACTCCATTTTTGGAGATGCGTTGGGATACTTGTTACCCAGCCTTGCGGGTCTGTCAGTATATCCACCAATGCCTGACCACGACAGGTCGCGGCCAGCTTGTGTTCGAATATGGCTTCTACGTGAACGACGCGAAAAAGTCGGATGGGAAGAAGGGCACCAACCTCCAGCCAGACATGGTTAGCCCAGCACCCTTCAAAACGGCAGATGGGCCCCACGGTTCAGCCAGCAACGAACTCGCTTCCCGACTGCTCCTGGCCTGCTCTGGTCCTGGGGCCGTGAAACTGAGCCAACATCGAGCTTTCCGCCGCCTCCCGCGAACCCGTTCGCTCTCCCCTCATCAACCTCGCCCCCACAGCTTTGCAGCGGAGCTCTTCCTCGTCTCTTAAGCCAGGCACATAATACACGACCTGTCAGGCGTTGTCAATACCTTTTTGTATGATTCTGTCCCTTCTTTCACTAAGAGTTACGTTCTCTCCCAACGGGTTACCGAGTTTTACGATAACATCTAGTTTGGATCTTTCTGGCTTCAAGCAGTCTTATAGCAGTTTGCATTTTGATATGGCTACATTGCATACGCTCGGTATATCGGTGGCTGCTCCGCTAGCCAAAACCCTTTGCAAACTGCGATAGTATTTAGCGACCTGGCGCTTATCGTAGGGGCGTCCTTCCGCTGAAGAACGCCCTGCCAGGGGAGCGGTCGATCAACGCTAACGACAACTGCTATAGGGGGTGGCTCGGAGAGGAGAGCGAGCGCGCTCAAGGCCCATACTGGCGATCGGATGGCGGCTCCATCGCCTAACGGAAGCGGATCAGCGGCATGTAGATGCGATGCGGCCAGTCGGGCTCCGGCCACACCGGGCCGATCCATTGTACCTCGCCGGCCGGGCTCACCGACTCCAGCCAGTATTGATACATCTGGCCCTGCACCACCGAGCCGTCCACGTAGGCGTAGCTGCCTCCCGTTATCCCGCCGACACCCTGGGCAGGGATTATCTGGGCGTTCAACCGCGTCCACAACTCGCCGCCGCGGTCGGACCGCCAGATGTTGAATCCCAGCGTGTCCACCTCCGACCCCGTCGCCCATAACACCAGGACGCCCGAGGATGTGAAACGCGCCTCGACGGACATCACCGTCACGGCTGTCGGGCTATGGGAGGTCGTGACATCGTCGGATTCCTGGTTTTCGGTGTCGAAGTTGGGAATGGTCGTGATATCGCTCGACGCGCTGGCGTTTTCATCGTAGGTGCCATCCGGGACTTCGGCCGCAATAGCCACAGTATACGTTATGGTCAGCACTCCGGTGGTCGCTGGGATCGTCCAGGAGCCCCATGCCGGAGCGGAGGAGCCCAACGTGGGCGAGAGCTCGCCCGTGCGAGTGGCGTTGCCGCTGATGCTATCCGTCGATAGATAAGTGAAGCCTAGCGGCAGCGAGTCCGTCACGATCACTCCCGTGGCATCGGCTGTCCCGGTGTTGCGCAGGACGAGGGTGTAGGTGGCTGTGGTGCCGTTGACGGTATTGATGACCGACGGAGTTGATGTCGTGTTCGATATGATGACCGCCGGCTGCTGCACCGTGACGTCCTCGACAGTGGTGACCAACGGATCGAAGCCGATGAACGTGCCGCTGGAGGTGGTGGCTTCCACACTGTTTTGAAAAGTGGCCGTCCCCACCGATGTGCCAATGGCGGCGACGAAGGTGATGATCATAGAACTGCTGCCGGCGATGGTGTACGAGCCCCACTTCACCGGATTATCCCCTACGCTGGGCGCGATCGTCGACTCTTGAGAGGAATAGCCGGTGATGCTCGACGTCGAAGAGAACGAGTAACCGGACGGGAGCGTATCGGTGACGATCACCCCTGTTATCGGCGTGGCCAACTGGTTGGTCACCGTGATCACGTAGGTGGCCGATGTGCCCGAGAGCGTCTGGCTGACCGTCGGCGAGAGCGTGCTCTTGCTCAGCAGCGGCGCGCCAACCTGGGTGGCGGCGCTGTCGCTGGTCTCGCCGGTCTCGGCGCTGCCGATGGTCGCCTCGTTCGTGTACGTACCGGGGCCCGAAGGGGTCGCGATGACCCACACCTGTCCCGGCACATTCGGATCGAGCATCCCTTTGCTCCACGTGACGACCTGGCCGTTCACTGTCGCCCCCGTGCTGGCGCTAACGTAGCTCAGGCCAGCCGGCAGGGTATCGGTGATCTTCACGTTGGTGGCCTGAGAGCTGCCCGTGTTCTCATAGGTTATGTAAAACTTTATCGTGCCATAGACCGGGTCTCCCTGGGCCCCCGTGACCGCCGTCGAGAGGCCCACGCTGTTCGTGGAAGTGTCCACCGAATCGATCGTCGCCGTGGTGCCGCCGACCTTAATCACATCCCCGACGCTTAAGAGGCTGGCGTTGTTAACGCTGATCGTGGTGGCCCCGGACGCGGCGGCCGCCAGCGTCGTCGGCGGATAGGCCAGGGTCGCCGGGCCGGTCTTGGTCAAGGTCAACACAACCTGCCCGGCGGCCGTCGAGATCACGCTGGCGCTCTTGCTCGCGGCGTTCTGCGCGGCGATGGTAGCCTGGTTAGTGATCGACGTGTCGCCGTCGGGCACGAGAGGGCTAACCTTCGCCTTAAACGTCGCCGTATTGCCCGTGCTGCCGGCGGCCACGGTGCCCGGGCTCCAGGTGACCAGGTTGTTGACCGCGTCGTAAGCGGCGTTATCGCCATCGCTGGCGTCCGTCCTGGCCACGCCGTTTAGCTTGAGGGACCCCGTCACATAGGACATGTAGCTCGGCAGGGAATCCCTGATCGTCGTCAGCAGCGCATCCGAGCCGCCCGTGTTGCCGTACGTCACCGTGTAGGTCACCGTATCGCCGGCCGAAAGCGTGCCGCTGGGATCGACCTGCTTGGCGATCGTCAGGTTCGGGTTGGAGGAGATGGTGACCTGAGCGACGTCGCTGGCCGTCGTGTTGCCCGTGGCGTCACTGGCCGTCGCGCTGTTGTCGTACTCCGTGTTGCCGCTCGGCACGCCTGAGGACGCAACCTGCATCCGGAAGGTGAGCGACGTGCTGGCGCCTGGCTGTAAAGAGAGGCCGCTCCAGACAAGCCGATTAGGCGAGGCGGAATACGTGGCGGCGGGGCTGGCGCTGCCGCTGACGTAGGTGAAGTAGGCCGTCTCGGTCAGCACATCGGTCACGACGATGCCGCTGGACACACCGCTGCCGCTGTTCAGCAGCGTCAAGGTGAACGTGACCACGTCGCCGGGCTCCAGCAAAGCGGCGCTGGCCGCCTTGCTCAGCGAAAGCGAAGGCGAGGTCAGCAGCGTCGCGGCCGTGTCGCTGATCACCGACGTTCGAACGCTGCCGAGCTGAACGGTGTTCGTGAAGCTCGCCACGCTGGGCGCGATGGTGCCCGTCTGGCCCTGGAAGCTCACCGAGCCCTGCTGGCCACCCGAAACGATCCCCGAGCCGGCCACCTGATCGGTCGAGTTGACGGTGAAGGTCAGGACGTCGCCCGAGATGCCCGGAGTGACGGCGGCCCCGTTCAGCGTGGCGCTGCCAGCCACGTAGCTGACGCCGGCGGGCAGGGTATCCGTCAGCACCGTCCCGGTGGTGCCGATCGCCCCGGTGTTGGCGAAGCGAATCGTATAGTTTATCGTGGAGGGTGGGGTCAAAGAAGCCGTCGAAGGGACCTTATCCACCACCAGCGAAGGCGGGGGCGAGATACAGATGTTGGCGCCGCTGGGACTGCCCGTGGCGTCGAAGCCAAAGGTTACTGTCTGGCTGCCGCCGTTCACCGAGGCGATAAGGACCCACAGGAACCGGTGGCCGTTCGCCACCGGACCGCCAGGGGTAATGGACAAATTGATGGCGAGATTATTCTTTGCGCCTGAAGTCGTTGGACTGGACGCCGTGCCGAGCAGCGTCGGGTTGTTTGGGTTGGCGGGATCGAAATCGTAGAGATCTGCGCGATAAACCACCTGTGCACCTGAGGGCTGGGTTATATAGATGGTAGTCGTTATCGGCGTCGGAAAGGACTGGTACTGCGTGTTGGGCGGGTCGCTGTAGAACCGCGCGAATTCGGTCGCCGTCTTGGTAACGGCGAAGTTTATGGTCGCCGCCGTGGGGTTAGTGGGCGCGGTGGTGTTGGCGATGCGCTGCGTGCCGGTGGTGGTGATGACCTGGGTCACGTCGTGGAAGTAGTCGATGTAACACTGCGTCGCGGTGCTGTTCACCCCCACGGCGTAGCTACTCAATATCGTCGATAGACCGGAGGCGCTCAGGTACGCCGTGTTGGTGCCCGGATTCGCACCGGCAAACGGGTTACCGGCGGCGGCCGTGACAGTCTGGGAGGCCGATGCGCCGCTATCTAGCGTGCCGATGGTCCAGGTGACGACCGAAGGGCTGACGGTCGCCCCGCCACTAGCCGAGACGGCCGTAAAGCCCGTGGGAACCGCGTCGGTCAGCACCACGCCGGTCGCCTGGGTGTTGCCGACATTGGTGTACGTCAGAGTGTAGGTCACGCTTCCGCCCGGCGACACCGACGCCGTGTCGCCAGATTTGCGCAGCACCAGCACCGGCTCCAGGACATTGATATAGGTGGAAACACTGGCGCTCGCCGGCGAGTTCTCGGCGCTGGCGATCGTCGCGGTGTTGGTCATCAGGTTCACGCCGCTGTAGGAACCGTCGACACTCAACACCAACTGAACGGTGTTGCCGGCGCTGCCGGATGCCAGCGACCCGATGTTCCAGGTCACGGTGCCGGCGCTGTGAGTCCCGCCGCCGGTCGCGGAGACGAAAGTGGTTCCCGCCGGCAGAACGTCGCTGATCACCACGTTTGTGGCGGCCACCGCCGAGGAGTTGCCATAGGTGATCGTGAAGGTCACGTTGCTTCCAGGACTGACGCTGGCCGACGAGACCGACTTGGAGATATCCAGGTACGGCGCCCCGACATCGACCTGGGCGGTGAGATCAGTATCCAGCACCCCATAGCTCGTGGCGGCCGAGACGTCGTTTTGATAGCTGCCAGCGGTGTCGCTGGCGGTGGCCGTGAAGATCAGGTTCTTGGACGACGTCGCGCCGATAGACACGGCGGGAGAGAAGGTCCAGACGATCTCACCGGTCTGTCCCAGCGTTGGACTGGTAGTGGCCGGCAAGAGCGTGCCGCTTGCCGTGCCGAAAGAAAATCCCGTGGGCAGGGTATCGGTCACGGCGCTGACGGTCACGGCCGAGGCGGTCGGGTTGCTGATGACCACCGTGTAAGTAACCGTGCCGCTGGCGGCCACGTAAGATGGCGTCACAGTCTTGGCGATGTTCGGGGGATTTGTCCCGCAATTGTTGTTCACGATCACCGTCTTCAAGCCCGGCTCGGGCGTCGGGTTGTCGCTCCAGGAATTGACGGTCTGGCCGTAGCTGTTCGTTGCCGTCAGCCCGATCAGGTATTGTCCTTTAGCCAGGGTGCTGGAATTCCACGATGCCGTCCAGTACCCGACCGGCGAATTCGTGGTCGCGCCCGTGGCTGCCAGCGTCCAACTGGTCCCATCGTCCGCCAGGCCATCGGCGTCGGCATCGAAATAGTAGTAGAAATTGGCGCTCGTGACGACCGTCTGGGCCAGGCCGCCGGACATAGTCACCGCGTCCAGGACATTGCCCGATAAGCTGACCGGACCACAGCCCGACGCGCTCAGGCTCGTGACGACAGGGCCTTCGGCCACCCCCCCACCGCCAAGCGTAATGACATCGCCAAACGGCGCCGGGGCCTCGGGATTGGCGATGTAATCGCCCTGGGAAACCGCGTCCTTTTGCAGCGGGTTGGTGTTGCTGTTGGCGGTAGCAAATATCATCGAGATCGGCGTATCAGCGGTGACCACTGGACCGCCAACGCCGCTCGCGTCCAGCATGTCCAGCGGAATCTGATAGTCCACGATGAACTCGGTGCAACTGGCCGTGCTGATGTTCTGGAATCGGGTCGTGCCGTAGTCCCACACTGTCTCCGCCGCCCCGTACGGCCAGTTAGTATCCGGCGACAGGCTGTTGTGGAAGTTGAGTATCTTGCCCGAGGCCTGATCCACGAAACCGGTGGGATTGTGCTCGAGCTCGTGAATGTTGGGGTCTGTCAACGGGCCGACGTAGTTGTTCGAGGTGGGGGAGTAGATGCTCACCAGGCGGTCGACGGGTTGTGATGGCGTGCCTGTCTGGCCATCCAGCATGAGCACGAAATTGCGGTAGCCATCGCCGTCGGTATCGATCAGGACCGACCAGGTGCCCGCGTTCCACGGGTCCGAGTTGCTGTATGTTGCCGCCTGGGGGCCGTTGCCATAGGTAACGGCTACCTGCTCGATCCTGAAGCGGAAGAAGATCATCTGCGCCTGGCTGTTGTAAGCGTAGTACACACTCGGCAGCGACTGGTCGGGACAGCCGGAGGAAACGTTAACGTAGTTCTGGGGTCTGGTGCCTCCGTTCGACGGGTCCTGCGTTCTGGGATCATATATAGGATCGCCTCCCCGGGTATAGGCGAGCCACTGGCCATCGCTGGGCCAGGCCACGGGGGCGTAATGAATGGCCGTCCCCAGGCCGCCGTCCCAATAGGGAGGATAAGGGTCGGCGAAGGCAGTCGGGGCTTTGACGTTGGACGAAGGCACCCCGATAGCGAGCAGAACCACCAGCGCAACGATCTCCAACAGGGAGATCACGCGCCAGGAAAGCGTATGCCTGCTACTATTCATCATAGATTTCTCCATTAAAAGTCCCTAATGTTCCCGTGCGCTGGAATTAGAGACTACCCGATAACCTGTACCAGTATCACGAACCTGTACCAGTATCACGGTGGCTTGCCCCAATAGAAAGTGGTCCCAGAAGCTCTTCTGCCAGAAACTGCCCTTTACCCCGCAACTCCACGCTGCTCGTTGCGCCAGATTCTTGTACTGGCCCACGAAGGTGATGGTGTCGCACCCGGAAGAAGTTCTATGATCAGATGTATGTGTTCGGGCATCACGCCGTAGGCGTACACCAGTGTACCAGTCTTGGCAGCGTGGGTGCGCAGCACGTCTACCGCAGCGACAGCTATTGCCGGATCGGTGAAGACGGGCAGATGGTCTTTGACGGCAGAGGTGACCGAGCATACAGACCCTGGTTGGTCGTAGGCGCAGGCATCCAGACGTTTTCGCTTGCGTTTCCAGAGTGTTTTTGCATCGTCTGCACGCATGTCGATTACCTCTTAAAATCGGAAGACGCCGCTCCCGGTCACCTCATCGGGGGACGAGCCCCGGAACTACGCCGCGTCGGGTGGCCCGTCGGGGGGACGAGCCCCCGAACTACGTTTTTGGATAGGCCCTTACGGCATTTTCCTACCGCGTATGATCATCAACAGGACCTGTAAGCTCCGTTGCCCAGCGCAGCCACGGCGCGAAGCGCGATGGCGAAGCCCCTGGGCAAGATCCAGCGTGGCACGCCGTACGATCTTCGGCGTGTCATCCATTCGCCACGAGAGAGCAGCGCAGCGATGGCGGCCGTCGACCTGGCACGCGGAGATCTCAGCGGGAGCCTGCGCCCGCCGCGCTCCACCGCCACGACCGCGCCCAGCAAACTGGTCGCGGGCCACGGCTCATCCGCCCAACGGTTACTATCGCCTTTGGTGATAAGAAACATCTCTCCGGCGTCCATGCGACAACCGATAAAGCGGTGCGCCAGCCTCACGCCGTTCACCCGCGCGATGAGGATGTCGCCCGGGCACAGCTCTTCCGGGCGCGCCCCACGCACGACAAGGCGATCGCCGACGCCCAGTGTCGGCCACATACTCGTCGTGGTGATCGTCACGCGGATGAATTTGCCGGCCGCGAGCCGCTCCCTGAAAAGCTCGTCCACTGTTTGTGCGAGCGACGATCTATCGCGCAATGTGTCACCTCGAATCACGGAAAACTGACGGAAGATACATCCGCAACGGCAGCTCAGGCGACGGTACAGGCGACGGTACAGGCGAAGGTACAGGCGATGGCTCAGGCGATGGCTCAGGCGATGGCTCAGGCGATGGCTCAGGCGATGGCTGCGACGGCCCGAGCGGCAGCCGCGACGCCGGGTCGCCCAACAGGATGAACGTATCGATCAGATCACGGTTCGCGACACTGCCGTTTGTCCACAGATTCAGCTTACCCTTCACCGCTGCCAGGCCGATTTGAGAGATGTTCTGCTGCATCACCGCGGCGAAGAATCCCTTGTCGAGATAATCGTGTCCCGTCGCCACCCCAAGGCCGCTCGCCGACCAGCTTGCCACTGCGCCACTTCCGGCCATGCGGACATTGGCCTCGGCGATGCTCGGCATTCCAGGGTAGTGGAAGTAGCCATCGTAACAGGTCAAAGCGAGCATCACCGGCGTCTTGCCGCCGTTGGCCAGCGCCCCCAGGTCAGGAGTAACCCTGATCGATGCCGGAAGGGTGCCCCAGAACGTGAATATCGGCCCGCTGCCCCAGGACGTGATAGAGGCGTGCCCGACGTAGTTGACGATCAGGCTACCCGTATTGATGGCGTCGACGATCCCGCTGGCGGCCGAGGCGGCGGTCGGGTAGGAAGGATATGGCAGCGCACACTGCGGGTAGACCTCGGGATCGCAAGGATTATAGTAGATTCGCTCGGCGCTGAAACCGGGCTTCACGTACGCCGGATCGCTCGCCACACGGTCAGAAAAATCCCAGAAGTTCGCCGCCAGATCCGGAGCGCCGTTCGCATAATATGAGCGGTCGGAGACGAAGGTGAGCGTCCCGCGCCACTCGCCTGGCGGCGGATTCTGCTCATAGCCGATAATCTTGGCCACCATCGCGTCCACATCCGCCGCGCGACCGGCCGGCAGCCGCCCGATGGCCATCTGCGGCAGCGTATTGCCCGAGCCATCCTCGAACGCCACGAGGCGATTGTCGCTGGCCGTCTCCCCGAGCCAGGGGTCCACATTCTTCAGATAGGGCGGAATGTAATTTCGCTCGCCGGTGCCCAGGTTGTTCTTGAAATCGAAGGTGCCATCGCCGACGAGGAGCACGAAAGCCGGGGCCGGCGCCTGCCAGCTTCGATAGGCGTAGGCGAGAAAGTCACGGATCGCCTGCGCGTCCATCAAGCCATCGCCGAACTCGTCGTAGACATCCTGGACGTCCACGACTTTGACACGCATCCCCTGCGCCGCCCGAAAGCTCGCCAGCGGCGCGACGCTCGGCAGAAACTCACCGTAGGCGATGATGATGTAGTCCGCGCCGTTGGCGGCGTTGCGCAGATCGGGCAGGGCGGCGCGGGTGATGCCGAGCGGCGTCTTTCGACGCTGCGCGGCGGCGACCGCCAGGTAGTCGCGCGCCGTCACAGCGGCGTCAGCGAACTGAACGCCGTAGGGAGACGACGAAGTCACGGTGGCGCTGACGATCCTGGAGACAGCAAACGGGTCGGTGACGTCGAAGATCTCAACATCCGAGTCCGTGAACCCCGTTAGATCGTAGCGCCACATGCCGGCCTTCGTTTGACGGAAGCCGAGGCTATCGCCGGCGGCGGTGAAGTCGCTCGCGTAAGAAACGTCGAAATTGTTGACGAAGACATAGCTGCCCGACGCAAGCGCCTTGACGCGGATCGCGTTCGTGCCGGCGCGCAGATACGTCTGCGGAAACCTGACGGTCGCGGTGCGCACCGTGTTGCCGGTCCAGGTGGCATCTTCGATCAGGTTTTCGTTGACATACAACTGCGTGCGCTGGCTGGCGCCGAGGCCGTACATGGTCGCCGTTAGCGTCGCCGAGAAAACGCCGGTGGCCGGATCATCGGCCGTGAAAGTGTAGGTGTTGGAGCCATTGGGAAGGATATAATTCCAATACCAGTGGTCCGCGCCCTCGACCATCTGGAAAGTGGTGCGATAGAGCACGTCTCTTTCGAGATGAACGGTCTTCGTGAACGTCGACGTCACGGCTCCGGAGCCACCGCCGTCCCGCGACGCCATTCTTCTGCCATCCGCGCCGCCGTAAGTCAGCCAGTAAACGTTGGTATCCGTGTACTTCGTGCGCGCGGCCTGACCGAAGAACTCGATATAATCGTCGTTACCACAGCGCCCGTCGGACTGGCCCACCACGTCGATCGCGAGCTCAGTCCCATTCTTGTAGAGCTTCAGCTTGCCAGGATCAAGGTCTGACAGAGCGATGCCGGCGCTCTCCAGTTGCGGGCACGTCACCTGATAGATGCCGTCGGCGTCGACCGCGACCTTGTACCACGGCAGCGACGTATCGATCGTCGCGCTAGCAGTGGCGAGCGAATTCGCGGCCGCGGGCTTCGTGCGCCAGCCCTTTGCCGTCTCATAGTTCAAAAGCGTGTTTTGCAGAATAGGCTCGAACGCGCCCTCGCTCGAGAACGTTGGAGCGACGGACTCAGCCCGGCGCAGCGGCTGGCTGAACGAGATCTTAACCCGCAGCCGTCGATGAAAGACGATCTGGCCGGCGGCGGGATCGTATTGCAGCGGATAGAACTGCACGGTGACGAAGCGCTGGCTGCGCCAGTTGCCGGAGGAAGCGAGGCGCGCCGCCTCGCGGGGATACAGATCGTTCCCCCCATAAGTCGAGACATCGGGGATCAGGGAAAGGTCCAGGCCCGGCGGCAGGGTTTGCGCCGGGTCGAGCTGCACCCGCCCCGTCGGCGCCGGGATGGGAGGATAAGCCAGGGCATCGCGCCGCGCATCGTCGGCGAGGATTTCGAGCGACGCCATAGCCCCGGGAGGGACGCCGATGATCGCGCCTCGCACAGGCAATTGAGGCTTGCCAGCTTCGTCTGTCGTGTCTAGCGAAGGGATGGTGAGGACCGTGTAGGTCTCGCCGTCGGCGTTCTGCTCAACCGCGCTGTAGTCCGCCAGATTGAGCTCGAGCACGACCTGCTCGCTATCGGACACGAGGACCTGCAGGCCGGTCGGCGGCTCAGCGAGGCCCAACGCCCCACCACTTCCGGTCCCCAGCACTCCGATAACGGCCAGGAGACACAATCCTATGCGCAATGTCCGCTGCAAGTATCTGTTCACTACGGTTGTCTTCCTATCGCCCTCGCTCTAAAGAGATTGGCGCGCTAGCTGTAAGGAACGCCACATAATCCAGGCTCCTTGCCAGGGAATGTGATGCACGAACTCGCCATCGCCTCCAGTGGAGCGCGGTAGACGATCTCAGGTTTCACGTAAGGCTTGCGCTGCTTTGTCGCAGGCAACGAACCTTCTTCGTCTGGAACGTTAACGGCACGTCGCTCGTCCAAACTATGATCTCCTTCCTACCGACGGAGCAGAAGTATTTCTCGAATGTATCCAAACAGGAGCCGTGCTCGCCGTGTGGTGACCCGAAGAGGCATTTGCCCCCATCGACCGCAAGTGTGATGGAATTGGATAGTCGGGTGGCAGCGCGCCTTTTTCGACGAGCACCTGGCGCCGCGCGAGCGCCTCCTGGCAATTAGCGTGGGCCGGACGACGCAAATCCCCGTGTTCCAGCGATGCCAAACCGTGGCAGCGGGCGCACAACGGGCGCAGATCGCAAGACCTACAGACGAACAAGTTAGCCCACGTTAGCTGCGCCAGCTTCTCCCAGGCTGGCCACTCCTCCCAGATGCGCCTCAGCGAGTCGGCGCGCACGTTGCCGGCTCGTTCTCGCACCTGAACACAGGGAAAGACGTTGCCATAAGGGTCTATCGACAGCGCGTTCTGCCCGACGCTGCATCGGCAGCTATCGGTAGGGACAGCCCTCCCAACCCAGTCCTTCGGGTCCAGCGTTTGCTCAAAGAGCCAGAGCAAATCGTCGTAGGTCAATTTGTGCCGCAGGGGCGAGAGATCGCCGTCATCCTTCGGAGTGATCGTCGTCGCGTAACGAAACTGCGCGCCAAGGTCACGAGCAAGCTCCTGGAGCGTGTGAAACTCGTGAATATTCTCCCGCATCAAGGGCGTCTTCATCACCGTGCGGACGCCGCGCTCTCGCAGCAGACGCAGCGTGCCGATCGTGTGCTCGAAAGAATGTCGAGAACGAGTTATCTCGTCGTGGCGGTCCGCGCCTGCGCTGTAGACGCTGAGCTCGACCGCGTAAGGGTGCAGCGCGGCGATGCGATCGGCCGTGTGCGCGTCCACCAGCGCTCCATTGGTGAACAAACGCAAAAGAAATCGCCGCGCGCGCGCATATTCGGCTATCTCGAAGAAATCGCGGCGCGCAAAGATCTCGCCACCTGATAGCGTGAGATTCAAGACGCCGAGCTCCGCGAGCTCGTCGAGCACCCGCAGACATTCGGCCGTGGTCAGCTCGCCGGAGACGCCGGCGTGGCAAGGCAGCACGTCGAGATAGCAGTGAGAGCAGCTCTGGTTGCAACGATAGGTGAGCTCCCAGAGCACACTGAACAGACGGTGCTGGCCCTGTGTCTGCGCGAGGATCTGATGATATAGATTCGTTTCACGAGGCTCCACGTCTGGGCCTTCTACGGACAAATTCGATTCCTCCAGGCTATTCCAGGGTATGCTCAGCGAGCACCAGCGCTCCGGTGTCGACCAGCGTTTGCAGGAACTCCTCGACGTCGCGGCGCGCCTGATCGGCGCCCACATCGTATTCCGCCTCGACGGCGTCGACGATTTCCTGGACACGCCGTGAGCCGTCGATCAGCTCCCAGATGAAAGTACCGACAGCGTTTAGCACCTCGACCTCACCCACATCGGCGAGGACGATCACCGCCGAATCGTCTACCACCCGCGCCGCGACCTGGGGATGTGGCAGTGAAAACCTAGTCGAGTCCATCGATCACCCTCCAGAAACCGTTATCTCGCGCGAAGTGCAGCGCCTGCACCGGCACCGACGCACAAAGGTCGGCGCAGATGCCTAACACACGAAACGCGTTCACGGGGTCGGCCATCACAAACGGCACACAGGCCGCCATCAGCGCCACGCCCTCGGAGGGCGCCAGCCTGGCGACGCTGTGACCGGTATCCTTCGCCAGGACGAAAAGTCCGCGCAGGTCGGCGGCGGCGTTCGTCCGCGGCGCTTCGGGAAGATCGCCACGGAAAGGAACACCGTGGACGCGGAAGCGTCCGTCTTGCTTTTTGATGATAACCAGGTCGTCGCTCAGGACCGTCCGATCGGCCGAGAGGCTGGCCACGGTTGTCTTGCCACTCCCCGAAGGGCCAAAAAAGACGTGGCCGTTTTCCTCGCGTATCACACCGCACGCGTGGAGCAGCAGCGAGTTCTCTTCGAGGCAGCGCCAGGCATAAACCACGCGGAGGAAGTTCTCCGGATCGCCCTGCGGCCGCATCGACAGCGAGCCCTGGCCCGAGGCCCAGTCCACCCACCCCGACTCGAAGTGCGACGTGAACTCGAGCCGACCGCCGCGCATCGCCGAACGAATCTGCCAGGCACGCCCGACATCCGTCGGGATAAAGGCAGCGCCCGGCTCCACGAACACGCGCACGGACAGGGCTGTGGGTTGCTGTGGAGCAAGAAACGCGGCGTAATGCTCCGCGAGCCGCGCGCGCGTCCTCGGGTCACACCCGTCGAGTGTGAGCGTCACCGGCCAATCGGCGATATCGATGCACAGTTGCGCGGGGCTTTCCACCCGACAAGAAGCGCTCATCGGCTCGCCTCCAGATTGGTCTGAATTATCGACACAGCGGAACGCCAGGTCTTTCCCATAATCGAAAACATGTGCGACAAATAGCACCACGGGATGAGCCACGCGTTGGCGACGCCGCGCCTCGTCTGCACGTCGGCAAGGCGCGGAAAAATCACGCGCAGGCCTGACGCGAGCTTGGTCCCCGGCCCGGGCAGACACAAGACATTCGCCAGACGCTGTAGCTCGCGATGTCGCGCCGAAGCAACTCTGAACACGGCACGTTCCGCCGCAGTCGGCCGCATGGCACCAAGACTGGCCATCACATCAGCAGGCGCGTGAACACCCCAGCGACTGCCTACCTCAAGCAACCCGGCCCGCAATACTAGCCCGAGCCGAAACTTCGTCGCCATCTCTATGACCTCGTTCCAGCTCATCTGGGCGCCGTAGCGTGCGAGCAGCAGCGCCACATCGTAGGACCAGAGCAGACGAACCGGCCGGCGATGCAACATGCAGTGCGCGACCAAGTGCAATAGCTGGGCCTCTGGCGAGAAGACCTGGACGACGCGCTCGTTCAGGCGGGCTTCCGTCGTCCGCTGCCAGAACCAATCGATGCTGGTGGCCTCGCGGTAGTAAGCCCAGGAAAGCAGATGCCAGTGGACGTCAATCGTGGCCGGCCGCTTGCCACCACGGTTGAAAGTCAGCTCTTGGGCCAGAGGCTGCGATGGCGTATACCATGCTTCCTCATTGGGCTCAAAGCCTCGGCCGACCAGCAGCGAGCGCACGCGCGGCAGGGCTGCATCAGGAACCAGTACGTCCAGATCACTCAGCGGCCGCAGCGCCGCGTCCGCGTAAAGCGTTGTGATGAGAGCCGATCCTTTGAGTAGAACCACCGGCACCTGCTCTCGCTCGAAAAGAGCGAGCAGGCTGGCCAGCTCCTGCAACGCGCACCAGTTCCCCACGCTTGTGCGCAAATAGGAGACGCGCAGCCGCTCGGCAATATCGGGCGATATCTCGTCGAGGCAGTCCAGCTTCTTGAGAGCCGCGTACAGCATCGGGGCCAGCCCGTTTGCCTCCGCCGCTTGCGCAATGAGCGGCCATCCGCCAGCGGCAGGCCGCGGCGCGGCGACGCCGCGATCGAGGGGGAAGGCACATAGGATCAGATGCGCCAAGTCGCGCTCCGCATTGAGTTGTGAGTTATCCGATCTACCGCCTATCATCTCTCGCATCGTCCTGGCGTCATATGGGAAGTGGCCGGGCACTGTTGAGGGCGAGCCGTCTCTTTCGAGAAACGGGCCGATCGACCGAAAGCTCGGCGACCGGCCACGCGGCGCCATCAGGCATCAACTCCGAAGCGGGCAATGCTGCGCCCCATGTAACAGGAAAGTCAATCGTCGATAGTGCGGGCAGTTCATCTCCACTTCGATGATGAAACCAATGAAGAAGCCATTGAAAGTCGCCGGGGGAAATGGCCTCCAGCGCGCAGCATCGATACCCCCGCCTCTCACTCCTCACCACTTTGCTGCGACGCCGAATATTAAGCGCACCGTGTGCCGCAAAAACGTCTGTTTGTTTTTCGCTAATAAACATAGAAACCGGCAACTTTCTCGTTGTCGGTTTCACTACTAGCTCCCCACGGGCCCAAGTGACCACTTACAGGCCCGTAGATCTCAGCTCCAAACGATATTTATGCTCGTTGTCGGTTTCACTACTAGCTCCCCGTGGGCCCAAGTGACCAGATACAGGCCCGCGGATCATAGCCCCAACCGATATTCGCTCTTTTTCAAAAGGGATACTGTCTCAAGGGTATACCACGCTCGGAATAGAGGCGCGGATACACAAGAAAGCCAACCTGGTACAGGATAACGTCTTGCGGCCGCTTTGTCAATAGTTTGACTATGTTACATTTGTACTATCAAAAAGTCCCACTCGGCCAAGCGGAAAATCAAGAGGCGGCTAAAAAGTGGAGGTCGAAACTGGGGTCAAAAGGATCGAGAAAACGCACTCCCTCGAGGTAGCGTCCGTGCTCATTGTCTTCGGTCAGCACGTAGGGCACCTGCTTTAGCCTGGCCACGGCCCAGATGTCGTAGACGTACACTAATACGTTGGTGTCAACGAGAAAACCGTTCGAGACGATCATCGTAAAGCTCATCCCGCGTCCAACATCTACCCGTTTGAGGCACTTTAAGCAGCCGGCGTTCCCTGATGTACGCCTTTTCCTCTTCCCATACATCCTGCTCCGGCGGCATACCGATGGAGGCTCGGCTAACCTCATCTATACCCCTCCTGATCAACTCAGCCTCTGACACCCCGAGCTGCCTGGCTTGCCGCTTCAACAGCTCTTCTTGTTCAGGCTCGATGTAGATCTGCTTTCGCACCAACCGGCTCATCTGGAGCACCTCCTAAGCAACTACAAAGAATCACGATTTGAGCATTACCGGTTAACATGACTTATAATTAAATCATCAAGATCGAGCTGATTAAAGGCAGGCGGACTTGCTGGTAGTTCACGGCACATGGATCCCTCAACGGAATACTCAGGCTGGCCGATTCGCGATCTGGGGAGAGGTTTCTCAAACGCGGCGGCGGTCGCCGCGGCGCGGGAAGGACGAGAACGGGTCGCCTACCCGGCCTCGGGCGCATCCTTTCGGTGCGAAGGCGGGGCAGTTGCGAGACGCCCTCGCGGTGGCGCGTGCCGACGACGACGGAGGCAAAGTGGAGGTGCGCGAGGCTTTCGCGTGGCTTCCTTCGGCGAGCGGCATGCCCTTGCCCTCCCCCGAGATGCCTTTCGCTGGTGGCGCTGCCGATATCGACGATATCAGCCTGTCGAGCTGGAAAATAGAAGTGCTGGCCTACGAGGCGGCGCAGGTGACGCGTATGCTCACATCACTTGACGATGAGGCGGCGCCAGCCGAGGTCGCGTTAGGCGACGATCTTCAGTTCTGGACCGTCGCCGCGCGATTCGCCCTGGAGCTGCTCTATCAACAGAGGTTCGTTCCGACGCTGCGAAGGAAAGACGGGGAAGGATTCGTCGCGCGGTGGAGCCCGATCATCGAGCCCACGTCGCCCACCAATTCAACTGCCGAAGAGGCTGACGACTGGCAGCGGTTCAACGCGCTGGCGAAGTCGATGCCGCATGCCTGCCGGGCGCTGGGGTGGAACGGCTCTGCCCGTGGAACGGGCGCGCGCCCTGATGCACCGCAGCAAGCTATGAGGGTTGAGGGTAGAGGGTTTAGGGTTGAGGGCGATAGAGCAAGCGATCTTCTGAGGGATTTTCTGCAGGAGGCGATCGACGGCGTGGCCCGGAGCGCTGGGCCGCTATTCGAGCTCGGCCAGCCGCGCAGGTACAGCGTGGGGGAGCGGTGGTTGAAGGCGCTGCAGGCGGAACCGATCGTCGAGGCGGAGCCAGGAGAACTGGACGCCTTCCGCGCCGAGCTGGAAGGATGGGTCGGGCCGTCAAGCGCCTTGACCGCCGAAGCCGATACGTTCCGTGTGTGTTTTCGTCTCGACCCGCCAGGCTCGACGATCGACGCGGGAAGCGATGTGTCGGAGGCCGCGGACGCAGACGATGGCGGCCAATCAAAGCACGATCCAGCGACGCCGGGCTGGACCCTGCGTTATGTGTTGCAGGCCACCGACGACCCGAGTCTGCTGGTTCCGGCGAGCGACGTGTGGCGGCGGCGGACCTCGACGGCGCGGTTCCTCAATCGTAAGTTCGACAACCCGCAAGAGCGGCTGCTCGCGGGCCTGGGACGTGCCTCCCGTCTTTTCCCCATGATCGAGTCGAGCCTCAAGACAGCCAGACCCGAGATGTGCGGGCTGACGACCGCGGAGGCGTACGAATTCGTGCGGGAGAAGGCGCTGCTGCTCAGGGCGAGCGGGTTCGGTGTCCTCGTCCCCGGCATCGAGACCAGACTCGGTCTTCGCGTGAGGCTGGGGCGAAAACATCAGAGCAAGGTCGCCGGCAGTGGCTTGTTCAACTGGCAATCGATCGTCGAGTACGACTGGCAGTTAGCGCTGGGCGATGAGGTGCTATCACGCGAGGAGTTCGAGGCGCTGGCCCGGCTCAAGGAGCCGCTGGTGCAGGTGCGAGGACGTTGGATAGAGCTGAGCCCCGAGCAGATCGAGCAGGCCCTCACTTTCTTCCAGAAACAAGGAAGCCGGGGCCAGATGACGCTGCAAGAGGCGCTCAAGCTCTCCCTCGCGCCGAACGGCGAGCAGGGATTGCCCGTCACGGAGGTCGTTACCGAGGGGTGGATCGACGATCTGATGCGCCAGATGCGCGACGGAGGCCAGCGGGAGCCAGCGAGCGAGCCACCGGGATTCGTCGGTAGGCTGCGAGAATACCAGAAGGTCGGCGTATCCTGGCTCGCGTCGCTGCACCAATACGGGCTCGGCGCCTGCCTGGCCGACGATATGGGATTGGGCAAGACGATCCAGATCATCGCCATACTATTGAGCCAGCGCAACCGTGAGCCCGCCGACGCGATCCCGCCCGCGTTGCTGGTATGTCCAACGTCAGTAGTCGGCAACTGGCATCGCGAGCTAGCGCGCTTCGCGCCATCGCTCCGGGTGCTGGTACACCACGGCTCCGCACGCAACAAAGAAGACTTCGTCGCGGAGGCATCGCGCCACGACGTCGTGATCAGCACGTACGCCCTGCTGCACCGCGATGAGACCGAACTGACCGCCGTCGAGTGGAGCGACGTGATCCTGGACGAGGCGCAGAATATCAAGAACGCGGCGACGAAGGCCGCCCAGACTGCCCGCAAGCTGAAGGGGCGCTGGCGGGCGGCGCTGACGGGCACGCCGGTCGAAAATCGCCTCGCGGACCTCTGGAGCATATTCCATTTCCTCAATCCGGGCTATCTGGGCTCGGGGGAGGATTTCAAGAAGAAGTTCGCCCAGCCCATCGAGCGGGCGCGCGACGCGGCGACCACGGAGCGGCTCAAGAAACTGGTGTCCCCATTCGTCCTCCGCCGGGTCAAATCAGACCGTTCCATCATCGAGGACCTGCCTGAAAAGAACGAAATGAAAGTTTTCTGCAATCTCACCAGAGAACAGGTCACTCTCTATGAGGCGGTGGTGCAGCAATCGCTGCGTCAGATAGAAGAAGCCGAGGGCTTGCAGCGCTGCGGACTGGTGCTCGCAGCCCTGACCAAGCTCAAGCAGGTGTGCAACCACCCGGCCCAGTTCCTCCACGACGCCAGCCAACTGGATGGGCGGAGCGGCAAGCTGATCCGTCTCGGCGAGATGCTGGAAGAGGTGCTGGCCGTCGACGATCGCGCCCTCGTGTTCAGTCAGTACGCCGAGATGGGCAAGATGCTCAAGGCGCATCTGGAGAAAAAATTCGGGCGCGAGGTCCTCTTCCTGCACGGCGGCACGCCGGCCGCCGAGCGTGATCGAATGGTGGCCCGCTTCCAGACCGAGCGAAAGGGTCCTCACCTGTTCGTCCTTTCACTCAAAGCCGGCGGCACGGGGCTGAACCTGACCGCCGCCAATCACGTGTTCCATTTCGACCGCTGGTGGAATCCGGCCGTAGAAAACCAGGCCACCGATCGCGCCTTCCGCATCGGGCAAACGCGCGACGTGCAGGTTCACAAGTTCATCTGCGCCGGCACGTTCGAGGAGGCGCTCGATCAGCTCATCGAGCACAAGATAGAGCTTTCTGAGGCGATCGTCGGCACAAGCGAGGCGTGGATTACCGAAATGACGACCGAGGAGCTGCGCGGCCTGTTCGCACTGCGTCCTTCGGCGGAAGGACTGCGTCCTTCGGCGGAAGGACTGCGCCGCGAGGTCGTGGGAGGGGAGCGATAACGTGAGCAGGTATGACTGGGGATGGGGAAAATCTCGGCCGCGCCGACCGGCCGATGGCATCAAGGCACAGACGCAGAGCGGGCGGTTTGGCAAGACGTGGTGGGCCGGCCTGTGGATCGCCGCGCTGGAGCGGCTGGTGGACTCGGCCCGGCTCTCACGGGGCCGTTCTTACGCGCGAAGCGGCCAGGTGGTGAAGCTTGAAGTAGGCCGCGGTGGCGTGTCGGCCAAGGTACAGGGCAGTCGTCCCTCACCATACAAGGTCAGCATTCAATTCAAGGCGCTTTCGGACGCGGAATGGGAGAGGGTAGCCGATGCCATAGCGGCGCAGGCGATCTACGCGGCGAAGCTGCTCAGTGGAGAAATGCCGGAGACGATCGAGGACGCCTTCAAGGCCGCTGGCGCGAGCCTCTTTCCAACAGCGCGACTCGACCTCGAGACCACTTGCTCTTGCCCCGATTGGGCCAACCCCTGTAAACACGTCGCGGCGGTACACTACCTGCTCGGGGAGCGATTCGACGCCGACCCGTTCTTGATATTTGAGATGCGGGGGAAAAGCAAAGAGGAAATCATCGCGGCGCTGCGGACCAGGCGCGCGGGAGGACTACCGGCGACGGACGAAGCCACGCACGATGAGCGGGCCGATGAGGTGGAGATCACCGAGCCTCTGTGCGCATCACCTGAAACCTTCTGGACGCTGCCTGCCGAGGTTAAAGAGATGCGCATGAACTTTGTGGCGCCCCCGATGGACGCATTGCTCGTGAAGCGGCTGGGGAAGCCGCCATTCTGGCGCGGACAGCGTGACTTTGGTGAGCTGATGGAGCGTGCCTACAAGATCATCGGACGCCACGCGCGGCGGACCGCCATAGGCGACAGGTAGTAATCTTTCGCGATGAGGACTTCGCAAGTGCTCTGGCCAGCGTGGGGCACGATTTATCCACAGATGACGCAGATGACGCAGCTAATTGTTCCCCATCTGGCTCGCCGAATTCAGGGTTTATCCAAAGGCATTTGGTATTAACTGGCGGCCAGTATCATCTCGACGGCGGCCCCCAGGTCTACGGCGATGCGAACGTCGCTAGCCCCGTCCTTGGCCGCCGGCAACGCCGATTCCGCCGATGGATGGCCTCCCAGCACGAGAATCGCGGCCCCGCAGCCGGCGGCGCGCGCCGCCTCGATGTCGGCGATGTTATCTCCCACAAGGAAGGTCTTCGCCAAATCGACACTCAGCTCATCCCGCGCCCTGTAGAATAGCCCCGGCCTCGGCTTGCGACATTCACAGCTTTCGTCAGGCCGATGAGGACAATAAAGCACCGCCTCGATGTTTCCCCCGCTCGCCGCCACCGCAGAAACCATTCGAATGTTGATATCCTCAACCACCTCTCGACTCACAAGCCCCCGATTGACGACGCTCTGATTCGTGATCACGATCACACGAAAACGTGACGCGGCCAAGCGACGCAGCGCATCCAGGGAGCCGGGAAGAAACTCGAACTCTTCCCAGGACTTGACATAGTCATCGCGGTAACGATTGATCACGCCGTCGCGGTCTACGAAAACCGTTCTCATGATTCCCTTTTGAGGCCCATCTGGCCCGGCCCCCTCCTTCGGCCACTCGTCCTCAATCCACAAAGGATGACAGGCGCCACTGTACACCCCTCAAAGACGCGTGTCAAGAGCGCCTCGATCACGTCAGCCAGCCGCAAACGATTGAATTCGCCTATCAGACTGATGTGAAAACACTCGTTACCGGCCATTCGTGCGGTGATATTGTATGAATAAGGAGCCAGCATTGACCACTACATTCAAAGCAACGGCTAACTGGACCGCGACACCGGCAAAAAGCGGTGAAAACGAGTGGACAATAAGGCATTAGCTCAGAGTATCTCAAAATCGGACGTCAGATCGACACGTCTTTTGCTGCGAATCCCAGGGGTCGAGCCGGAGACGTATCTGCCACCTCAACGGTGCCCGTACAACGATTGCTCCGGCCGTCAGTTCAAGCCACATCAAGAAGACTGTCCCAAATCCCTGCGCGACCCCAGCCTTTCTCTGGTCAAAGCGCAGCGCCTTCGCTGCGTCGAGTGCAACCGCACCTTCCGTGTCTATCCGCCAGGCGTCACCAGGAACCAACAATCGGAGACGCTGAGAAAGCTATCGGTCCTGTTGTATATGCTTGGTATGAGCTACGGCGGTGTTTCCGAAGCGCTTGGCGCCTTGCACTGGTTTCTGGGCAAGACCACGGTGTATTATAACGTCTGTCAGACGGGCGACGATGTGCAAAAGATACGGCAGAACTGGCTGGCCTGCAAGCTTGAGACCGTGCGGAGCCAGGGACCCAAGTCAATCGAAATGCAGCCAAAAGGGGGACCAATCGCGTTGGTGGTAGCCGCGAATGAACCGGTCGGAGCCGAGCTCACAGTGGATATCCTCGACCGAGAATCTGCCTCGACGATCGTGGAGCGGCTCAGGCAAATGGCTAAGATCGCGGGCGCCGAGATTTCGGTGGGCGATACCACACCTTCGCAGGCGTCTTTATAGTCCGAGTATCCGTGCTGCGTTCTCTCCAAATACCTTGTCCTTGGTGCTCTCCTTGAGAGGGAGGGACCTGATGCTGGCAATATTCCCCTGAATATCTCCGAACATCGGCCAATCAGAGCCGAAGATAATCTTATCGGCGTTCCTCTCGAACTCGGGGAAATATGGCAGGAGATTCTGGGAGTAGGCCGGCGATCTCCATGTATCATACTTCACTGGCACGAACCTTGCGGAAATCCTGGGAATGCTGACGACACGGCAACTGAACAACGCCGAAATTCACGACAAGAGGAGTTCACAATGTCGAACGGTTTCCAATTCAACCCGATGTTCGCCTCATCGCCCGGTCTCTCTGGCTGCGGGTGTCCCTGTGGATGGACGCCTTCGATGGGCATGGGTTATTCGTACGGGATGATGCCGCAGATGGGATCCTGGTCCGCAGGTCCAATGACCTGGGGCGGAACGTTTCCAGGCATGTATACTGGCCAGGGCTGGATGTACTCCGAGGGAATGCCTAGCGACGATCAGATCGAAGACATGATCTACACCTCCATCGATGCCGATCCGTCGGTTCCCTTCGACTCTGAAATCAACATAGATGTGGCGGGTGGAGTGGTGACGCTCTCTGGAACGGTCCCAAACAAGAGAGTCAAGCACGCCGTCGGCGACGATGCGTGGTGGGTGCCGGGGGTTTGGGACGTCAACAACAACCTTGCGGTCACAGGGCACGCTCAGAAGCCCTCTACCCGAACCCGTGCGCATAGGCCTTCCAGCGGCAAGGGCAGCACGAAAGGCAAATAGGCTGGTAGCAACACGCCAGCAGGTTTTCGCTTCCACAAGATGTAGCCGAGGTCAATTAGAGGTACCTTTTGAGCGAGGCCCGGGTCTGATGACCTGGGCCTCGCTCCGATTATCAGGATGTCATTGGAAGAAGAACCCGCCTCTTGAACGGTCTTTATCTCTTATTCGATATACAGTTCGCGGCTGTCGTGATCGTAGGTGAAGACCTCGGCGTAGCGCCCCCAGTCGATGGCGGTCTCTAGCTGCGCGCGGGCTTCGCCCTCGCTGAAGTTCAGGCGCAGCTCGTCCAGGAAGAACTCCTGTGGCATGGTCTCGTCGCGCGCCGACGTCAAGACGTCAAGTATGTGGCGAACCAGCGGCACCTCGATAACTCGCGGCCTGAGCATGTCTTTTCGCGCCAGCACATCTGCCTCGGCAAACCCTACACCCGCCGGAGTGAGAATGAAGTCACCCTCGCGGACCTGTCCCAGACCCAGCATCTCGGCGGCCGCCGTCACCGGCAGAAGATCGTCTACTTCCATGTTCAGATCATCCGCCAGCCTGTAAAGATCCTGTCTCCCCTCCTGATCGAGCACCAGCTCGACCAGTCCAGCGATAGCTTCGATGGGCGCGTGAGGTAGCGGGACGGCAAGGACCGCCGTCGGCGTTGGCGGCAGAGGCACACCCTGCGTGATAATGCGATAAATACGATCGACGACGGCGGCGAATTGTGCCGACTTTCGATCGCGCGGATAGCTCAATCGAATGGGGAAATCGGCCAGCACGCGACCGGGATTCTTGCTGAGCACGATCGCGCGGTCGGCTAGCAGCACGGCCTCGTCGATGTTATGGGTCACCATGAGGATGGCCTTAATCGGCAGCTTCTTGCCTAGCCAGAGATCGAGCAGATCACCCCGCAGTGTTTCGGCAGAGAGCACGTCGAGCGCCGAGAAGGGCTCATCCATGCAAAGCAGCTCGGGCTCTACCGCCAGCGCCCGTGCAAAGCCGACTTTCTGGCGCATCCCGCCCGATAGCTCGCGGGGATAAGCATCCTCGAAGCCGTCGAGGCCCACCATATCGAGAAACGCCTCCGCCCTCTGCCGGCGCGACACTGGAGCCAGTCCTTTGGCCTTCAGTGGCAGTTCCACGTTCTCCAGCGCCGTGAACCACGGGTACAGCGCAAAGGTCTGAAATATGATCGAGGCGTGGGGATTCGGGCCCCTCAGCCTCTCCCCACGATACAGCACCTCGCCAAGACTGGGAGGCGTCAAGCCGGTGATGATGCGCAGCAGCGTCGATTTGCCTGAGCCGGTCTGGCCGAGGAGAACGACGAACTCACCGGCTTGTAAGGCGAAGCTGATTCTATCGAGGACGAGAATCTTACTCTCGCGCCCGCCGTAGAATTTGCTTACCTCCCGCAATTCGACCAGTGGCGGGCTCGGATCTCCGCCCGCGTGAATCACGCTTTGTTACCTCCCAAGGCTATAGAGCGGTTTTCGTTAGCGTTAATTGCTCGCCCCCCTGGCAGGGCGTCCTTCAGCGGAAGGACGCCCCTACGATATCAATAGGCCCGTCGCCCCTACGATAAACGCCAGGTCGCTAAATACTATCGTAAGATGCTGTGGCTAATCCAAGTGGTATCTTTCCTCCGCCAGCATGTACAACCGTCTCCAGAAGAAGCGATTCAGCAGCACGACGATGGTGACCATCGCCAGCGTGCTGACCAGGAGCATCTGAAAATCGGCCGTGGCAGAGGAACGGGCGATGATAGCTCCCAGGCCAAAAGTGCTGTAGCCGACGCCCGCGAAAAACACGTATTCCGCCACTATGCTCGCGTTCCAGGCGCCACCGGCGGCGGTAACCATCCCCGTCACGAGAAAGGGAAACAAGGCCGGCACGATAAAGCTATGCCAATACTCGATACCCTTAATGCCAAGCGTGGTGGTGGTGTATCTCAGATCGTCAGGAATCGACATCGCCCCGGCAATAATATTGAACAGCAAATACCACTGAGTACCCAGGAGCATCAACAGAATCGCGGCCAGGTTCGTCCCGCCGGCCAGGCCGACCAGGAGCGAGAAGAATACAGGAAACAGAGCCGTCGCCGGAATCGAGGCGGCAACCTGGACGACCGGAACCACACGTTGGGCCAGCCGGTGGTTCATCCCGATGGCGACGCCCACCGGCAAGGTCCAGGCCAGCGCGATAATTAGCGCGGCCACGACCCGTCCAAACGTCGCCAATCCCCCGCCGAGAATCACCAGCCATTGGTCCCCATCGATGCCCGTAACAAGCCCGGCCGCGCGGCCCACGCTGAAGAGGATGATTATGGCCGCGGCGATAAGAACAGCCCACCCAACGCGGTTTAGCCAGAATGAGGCAGGCCCGGCCACTTGCACGCCAGGCGGAGGGGCTCCGCCCAGCCTTCTATCGATCGCCTCGGCGAGCGGTGTCAGCACGTGCGCGTACAGCTTCTCGATAAGGAGCGACCGGGACAGAAGGTCGAGCACCCAGGAGCGAGGCGCACTCTCGACCTCGACCGTTGCGACCCTGAACTTGTCCGCCCAGGCAAGGATGGGACGCCAAACAAGCTGATCCAGCGCGACGATAAGCGCGATCAACACCAGAAGCCCCCAGGAGACGGCATAGAAATCGCCGGCCTCGGCCGCGGTCTTCAAGTAAGAGCCGAGGCCCGGCAACCGGAAGTCCCTTTGCCCAAGAACGAACTGCTCCGCGGCCATCAGAAAGAACCAGCCCCCGGCCCAGCTCAACATGCTGTTCCACACGAGACCGAGTGTCGCGAACGGCACCTCGACCGTCTTGAGTCGCAGCCACCAGTTCAAATGGAAGACGTTCGCCGCTTCGTTCATCTCTTTGGGCACAGTTTTCAACGAATTATAGAACGAGAATGACATATTCCAGACCTGGCTGGTGAATATCAGCACAATCGACGCCAGCTCGACACCCGCGTCGCCCGGCAAAACCGCGACCAGCGAGAGCACGACAACAGGCATAAAAGAGAGGATCGGCACCGACTGCAGCACGTCGAGGGTCGGCAGCATGACCGCCTCGGCGCGGCGGTTTTTCGCGGCCAGATAGCCATAAGTCAGGGTGAAAGCGAGCGATAATAGATAGGCGGCGATCATTCTCAACAACGAGCGCAGGGCATAGTACGGTAATGCCGCCGGATCGAGGGAGATGACTGGACCGGCAAGCCGCCCCGGGGCACCGGCGGCCAGATTTATCCCAAGGTAGAGAATAGCCGCCAGGCCGAGGACGATGAACAGGTCGCCTGGCTTGAAGGTGGGCCGTGTGTGAACCGGAGACTGTATCTGCACTGCTGCTCTCCGCGGGTCGATTACGATACCGCAAGATTGCAAGATGGATGCCAACCTGGTTTGTTGTGGCCACATCCCTTCACTGTTTGGAGCTATCCATTACCCATTACCCATAAGTCCGTTTTCAACGCGGAGTTACCCATCCTTCGCGAGGAAGGACCACCAGGAATGAAAATGGTATTTTCAAGGCAGACACGGAGAAGATTGGGAGTAACTGGCTGTGGAGTGTAGCAAGGGCTACCGGTTACTCGCCCCGTGAAGATGCAGGCGTTGGATACACTTTCGGAAAGGTGAACGGGTAGTTCTTCCAGGTGGCTTCCGCAGACCACCGTTCATCCCGTCGGATGCGCTCTTCTATCTCGGCGGGGTAGGCCTCGGCGTAGGCAAGCGCTGCTCGAAGCTGAGTATCAGAGAGCCAGTGGAATGCTTCCTTCAGCCGTGAATAGGAGTTATCCACGGATCGGAATGACAGGTCATCAAAGCAACGTTGACGGACTACTAGCGCTGCATCTCGGAGGTCGCGGCCTCCTCCCTGGCGATGATGCACGACGGGCACCAGATGTTCAGGTCGAGCACCTGACGCCCCCTTGTACCGGTTCTGAACACCGTGATGCCCTTGCAGCCCAGCTTGTAGGCCAGCACATAGGCTTCACGCACCTGGTCCACCGTCGCCGACGCCGGCAGGTTGATGGTTTTTGAGACAGCATTATCGACGTGTTTCTGGAAGGCTGCCTGAATGCGAACGTGCCACTCAGGGGCAACATCGAATGCCGTCACAAACAGCCTTCGTATGTTCTCCGGTATCCCGGAGAGGCCTTGAATCGATCCACGCTGCATGACCGTCTGCAGCAGATCGGGGCCGTAGATACCGGCTTCCATCGCCATTTGCCTGAAGATCGGGTGGACGACGAGCAGGTCCTCTCCCTCCACAACCCGCCGCACATAGACCAGGGCGAAGATCGGCTCGATGCCACTGGAGGCGTCGGCGATGATGCTGATCGTTCCGGTTGGCGCCACCGTCGTGACCGTGGCGTTCCGCAGACGCGGGCCACGTGGCCTATCGTAGATACTCCCCGCGAAATTGGGGAAAGCGCCCCTTTCTTTGGCGAGTTCGGCGGAGACTTTTCTCGCCTCGCGTTGAATGAAGGACATCACATCCTCGGCTATCTCCAGCGCGCGCTCTGAATCGTAGGGAATGCCGAGAAGAATGAGCATGTCGGCAAAGCCCATCACCCCCAGGCCAATCTTGCGGTTACCCTCCGTCATCTGCTCGATCTGCGGCAATTGATACCTGTTCACATCGATCACGTTGTCGAGGAACCTGATCGCCGTCCCCACCGTCTTCGCCAGCTTCCGGTAATCTATGGCTCGCCCGCCGTTTCTCGTGGAGACCATCTTACCAAGGTTGATCGAGCCGAGATTGCAGGATTCGTAAGGCAGGAGCGGCTGCTCGCCACATGGATTGGTCGCCTCGATCGGGCCCAGTTTGGGCGTGGGGTTCTGCCGGTTGATGGCGTCGATAAAGATCGCTCCAGGCTCCCCACCGTGCCAGGCGTTTTCGACCATCATCTCGAAAATCCTACGCGCCGGCAACGTCTGTGCGATCTTACCGGTGCGCGGATTGATCAGCGCGTGATTTCCACCAAGCTCCACCGCGCGCATGAACTCATCCGTCACGGCCACTGACAGGTTAAAAGCGGTCAGCTTCTCCGGCTTCCTTTTCGCCGTGATGAACTCGAGGACGTCGGGATGGGCGCAATGGAGAACGCCCATATTCGCGCCTCTCCTCGTGCCGCCCTGCCTGATTGTCTCGGTCATCGCGTCGTAGATCTGCAGGAAGGAGAGAGGCCCGCTGGCAAGGCCTTTGGTCGTCCTGACAAGGTCCCCCCTTGGCCTGATGTGCGAGAAGGAGAAGCCCGTGCCACCACCCGTGTGCTGGATGATCGCCGCGTTCTTGAGCGTTTCGAAGATGCTTTCGAGCGAGTCCTCTATGGGCAACACAAAGCAAGCCGATAATTGCTGGATCACCGCGCCGGCGTTCATCAGCGTCGGGGTATTTGGCAGGAACTCCAGATTCGCCATTGCCTGATAGAATTGTTCTTCCCGTTCGACGACATTGGCTTGGGCGTTGTGGATGGCATCCGCCGCGGCAACATTCTTCGCCACGCGATGAAAGAGCTCTTCAGGCGTTTCGATAACCTCGCGTCTCTCGTTCTTGAGCAGATACCGCTTTTCCAGTATGTACAGCGCGTTTGGCGATAGCCTAAGGCCGGTTGAAACGATCATCTCTCCATCGTCCCCTTCCCCAACAACTACAGGTTCCCTCCAAGAGTACCGCAAGAAAAGTGCCTTGATTCATATAGCGTTTTATGCCAAGGTTGGAGTGGGACGCGATGAACCGCGCCCCTACAATTTGTCGGCGATCCAATGGTTTCGCAAAAATGCCAATGCCATAGGCACGCAATTTGCAGGTCAATGCTCGATGCCAAATTCATCGCTTTGGAAGGAGGTAAATCATCATGCCATTCACGCGACAACCATATCCAGAACGTGAGCCAAATCCTCGCTCGTTCCCGGTGGGCAACGAGCCAGAACTACCTGGCAAGGTCAAAAGGGACGATTCTACGATAAAGAGCGACATCGAGTCGGCGTTGTTCTATGACAATATGGTCAACTCATATCAGGTTAAGGTCGACGTCAAAGACGGCGTCGTCACGCTGGCAGGCACCGTCGACTCCGAAGAGGAGAAGCGGCTGGCTGAGGAGGACGTCAAGGCGGTGCCTGGCGTGCTCCAGGTAACGAACCAGTTGGTCGCCAAAACGTAGGAGCGAGCATGAACAGACGCTTGAGCCCAAGGCCCTGGGAACGCTCGGTCGAGGTGCCATCTGGTACGGCGATGCTTGAAGGAATCCTCGCCGTACCTCCCGATGCCAAGGGGATCGTTCTATTCGCTCACGGCAGCGGCAGCGGTCGGCTGAGCCCTCGGAATGACTTCGTGGCGCGGGTCCTACAGGAAGGGGGGTTCGGCACGCTCCTGATCGATCTCCTCACCGAGGAAGAGGCAGAAGATCGGAGACTTGTGTTCGATATCGACCTGCTTGCAAACCGGCTCCTAGACGCTACGAGGTGGCTGAAGCAGGAGGCACAAACCGGAGAACTTGCGATCGGCTATTTTGGCGCCAGCACGGGAGCCGCGGCCGCTCTGCAGGCAGCCGCGCGTGATAAGACAGCCGCATCAGCCATCGTATCCCGTGGCGGTCGGCCCGACTTGGCGATGGATTATCTGCCGCAAGTAGAGGCGCCGACGCTGTTGATCGTCGGCGGCAATGACTATGTTGTGGTCGGGTTGAACCGGGAGGCCTATGATCGCCTACGCTGCACGAAGGAGCTCACGGTGGTCCCAGGGGCAACACATCTCTTCGAGGAGCCCGGCGCCCTCGAGAAGGTCGCCCAGCTCGCCCGTCTCTGGTTTGCACGACACCTGGCGCAAGCCCGGCAACGCGCTGCCTGACGTGGCGGGGTGAACAGGGCGTCCGACCTTTCTGGCGAATCGCCAACAAATCGGGCCAACGGTCTCGCCGGCGGGGGCGGTTCGTGAACCACCCCCGCCGGCGAGTCTTTGAAACGATGGGGCTCGTGGCAAGCGAGCGCAAGATAGCAACCGACGGAAGGCGCCGTAGTTTTTCCCGTGGCGGTTGTGCATTCTTGGGGGATTCTGTTCCCTGACATCCACAGGGCACCCGCACGGGTGTGCCCCCACGAGATGGCAAGGATCATTCTATCAGAGTAGGGATACCCCATGTAGGTACACACTGATACTCTTTCCCGTCAGTATTTTCGCAATTAACATGGCCGGGACCGACGTGGTTTTCGAAACCGCGTCGGTCTAACCTTCCTACTCGACACCCTCCGACCCGCCACGCCATTTGCGAAATCCTGGGAGGGAAAGAGTATTAGCCGAGAACGCTAGAAGGAGACTCCTGGAGTCTGCCCTTTGAAGCCGTGCTGCGCCTTCCACCGCTCCATGAACTGGCCCATCGATTCCACGGGCACAACCTCTTTGAGCTCGACCCAGGGATCGTAGGCGTTGTATTTCTGGCACACCTCGGCCTCATCGCGAGCCTCGACCAGATTGTATCCAATCTTGCCGTCCGGCGACACGTAGACCAGGTTCCCTTCAACCGGAGTGATCTCTTTATTAAGGATCTTGCGCGCCAGCTCGTCGACCTTTCCCTCTCTGACTTGCGTTTTCACAAAGAACATCATAGTTGAACACCTGCCTTTCGATGATACACTCAGGATTGGCCGGCAACATGCGTGCCAAGTGGGTTCGCGCCAAGGAATTCTACGATACCGCCAGTTTCTGCCGCGCCCCTTCCAGGAGCAATCTTTGCTCCGCGGCGGCGATATTCCGCCGCGTTTCTTCGACGACATCGGGATTCACCGAGATGGAATCGATGCCCCAGCGAACCAGCGCCTCCGCGTATTCGGGATGTACCGATGGCGCCTGGCCACAGATGGAACTGGTGATGCCGAGCCGCTGGCACTCCCGAATGATGGCGTGAATGGTCTGGAGAACAGCTCTGTCACGCTCGTCGAACAGGGGGGCACACAGCTCGCTGTCCCGATCCACTCCGAGCACCAACTGCGTCAGGTCGTTGGAGCCGATAGAGACCCCGGTGGCGCCCAATCTGACGTAATCCTCCAGCCAGTAGACGATGGAGGGCACCTCGGCCATCACCCACAGATGCGGCCCGTGACGGTCCATCAGCCCACTCCGGTCGATCAGGAGCTTGCACTCGCGAAACTCCCAGCCGCTCCTCACGAAGGGGATCATCACATGCAGATTGGTGAAGTGCTCACGCACGCGTCGCAAAGCCTCCAGCTCCAGGGCGAAGAGATCGGGTTCTCTGGTGTAACGGTAAGAACCACGGTAGCCGATCATCGGGTTGTCTTCCCTGGGCTCGTAGCGCTCGCCACCCTGGAGTCCACGAAACTCGTTCGAGCGAAAGTCCATCGTGCGATAGATCACCGGTCGGGGACGGAAGGCGCGGGCGAAGACCGTCAGCTTCTCGACCATCCTGGTCACAAACTCCTCCCCTCGCTTATCTTCCAGCAGACGGCGCGGATGTACGCCCTGCAACGCGGCCAGGATCATAAATTCGGCGCGCAGGAGGCCCACGCCATCCACCGGCTCCCGCGCCACCTGCTCGGCCAGATCCGGCTCGCCCAGGTTGACGAAGAGCCTGGTCGCGGTAACTTGCGAGGGCACGACGAACGCTGGAGGGGCCGACGGGGGCGGAGAAGGCTTCGCTTCCGATACCTGACCGCTCACAACCGTTCCCTCACGGGCGTCAACGGTCACCACCATGCCATCTTCCAGCGTTCTGGTAGCCTCCCTTGTGCCAACAACGCAAGGAATCCCCAACTCACGCGACACGATGGCCGCGTGCGAAGTCATTCCGCCAGCGTCGGTGACGATGGCCGCCGCGCGACGCATCACAGGCACCCAGTCGGGCGCGGTCATCGTGGTGACGAGAATCTCGCCCGGCTTGAGCTTGTCCGCCTCCGTTGGCGAAGATAGCACGCGGACCACACCCGCCGCCACGCCCGGGCTCGCCCCAAGCCCGTGCAACAGCACCCTCGTCTTCGCTTTCTCGGCCGGGCGACGGGCCTTCTCAATCAGGGTCGTGACTGGGCGGGTCTGCACGATGTGAACCTTGCCGCCTTCGATGGCCCATTCGGCATCTTGCGGCGAGCCGTAGTGCCTTTCGTCGCGTTTGCCCAACTCCGCCAGAATCCGTATCTCCTGCTCTGTGAGCACCTGCGCCGCCGCCTTTTCCTCTGGCAAATCCATGCGCACGTTCTCGCCGCTAGCCTGGTCGCGGATGAGCATGAAATCCTTGCGGCCAACACTCTTCTCGATAAGGGCGAGGCTCTCTTTATCGATCTGGTAGCGGTCGGGTGTAACCTGCCCACCGACCACGACTTCGCCCAGGCCCCAGGCGGCCTCGATAACCAGGACGTTGGGGTTGTTAGTCGCCGGATCGACGGTGAAGAGAACGCCCGACTTCTCCGCGTTCACCATCTTCTGCACGATGACGGCGATAAGCTGCTCGCCGCGCAGACCTTGCTTGATGCGATAGAAGAGCACCCTCGCGCCGAATAGCGAGGCCCAGCACTCCTTGATCTGGCGCAGGAGATTTGCCTCGCCGCGAACGTTGAGAAAGCTCTGAAACATTCCCGCGAACGAGAACTGCGCCGTGTCCTCGGCAGTGGCTGACGAGCGCACGGCCACAAACTCTTCGGGGGCCCCTTGCCGCCGCGATAGCTTCCCGTAGGCGTCCGCGATCGCTTGCCGCACTTCGTCAGGCGTACGAGCGCGCCTCACCAACCCTTGCAGAGCGTCGGACACGTCCCGCAACTGCGCTGGATCGTCCACGTCAAGACGCTCCAACTGCGCCGAGACCACCTTGCCCAGCCCGCTTTGCTCGTAGAATCGACGGTAAGCGTCTACAGTAACGACGAAACCGGGGGGCACAGGAAGGCCCGCCCGCGTCATCTCCCCCAGGTTCGCACCCTTCCCACCCGCCTCCGGCACATCAGTTCTGCTTAGCTCTTCGAACCATTTAACGAACATAATTAGCCTCCATTTCGTCTTGCGATCGACGCTATCGGCCGAACAATAATCGTGCCACGAAAGGGGAGAGCGGGATTGCTTTGCTCCATATTGGCGACCGTGGGGCGGCTCAGCCTGGTACGATAATTGCAGCAAAGGGCTTGTCTGTTTTCACATTTTGAGAGGTGCTGCGAGATGAGCCGCTCTATCCCTTCTGTCAGAGCCCTCGCCGTTCGCAAACGCGGGCCAGGGAAAGTAACGCTGCGGCTGCAGGTGAACGGAGAAGAGTACGCGGTGCTCGCGGAGCCCCGCCGCACCCTGCTCGACGTTCTGAGGAAGGACCTCGGCCTGACGGGGGCCAAGAAGGTTTGCGACCGTGGCCATTGCGGAGCTTGCACCGTGCTGGTGGATGGCATTCCGATCTACTCCTGTCTGAAGCTGGCGATAGAGTGCGAGGGGAAAAGGATTGAGACCATCGAAGGGCTAAGCTTCCCTGACGGACTTCACCCACTGCAGAAGGCGTTCATCGAGCACGATGCGTTTCAATGCGGCTTCTGCACTCCGGGCCAGATCATGTCGCTGAAGGCCCTGTTCGATCGCAATCCCCACCCCTCGGCGGACGAGATAAGGAGCGCGGTGGCGGGCAACCTTTGCCGATGTGGGGCATACGCTAAAATACTGCGTGCAGCGCAAGCCGTGTCCGAGGCGCACGCGAAGGGGTAGGCACGATGCCCAGAATCGTCAGGACAAAGGTCGAGTTCGAGGGCGAGGTGCGCGAGAGGATGGCCGTGGTCGAGGAGGACCACATCACCCCCTGGGGCTCGGGCACACCATTAAGGATCGTCGGTCGAAGCTATCCGAGAACAGGGGGTGTCGAGGTTGTCACCGGCAAGGCGACCTACACCGCCGACGTGCAACTTCCCGGAATGCTCTACTGCCGCATTATGCGCAGCCCACACCCTCACGCCGAAATCGCGTCGATTGATTATGTCAAGGCTGAGAGTATGTCGGGGGTTCGGGCGGTGCTCTGCCACGCAAACGCACCCGGCATCCGCTGGTTTGGTGACAGTCTGCTCTTCGACCGTATCCTCCGCTATGAAGGAGAAGAGGTCGCGGCGGTAGCGGCCGACGACGAAGAGATCGCCGACGGCGCGCTGAGCCTCATTCGCGTGCGCTACCGCGAGCTGCCGTTCGTCGTGGAGGCCGAGGAAGCGATGAAGCCTGGCGCGGTGCAGATTCACCCGGGCGGCAATATCGTCGGGGGACCTGATGGCGAGGTGTACCGGCGTGGCAACGTACGAGAAGGATTCGCGAAAGCAGATCTCGTGGTGGAAGAGAGATACGAAACCCCGGCAGCGGTCCACAACTGTCTCGAGCCGCATTGCTGCGTCGCGATGTGGGCGGGCGACGAGCTAGTGCTCTGGGATTCGACGCAGCACGTCTATGGCATCAGAAACGAAGTGGCGGCGACGCTCGGCCTTCCGCTGAACAAAGTGAGGGTGATCAGCGAATTCATCGGGGGCGGATTCGGCTGCAAACAGGGAGTTGGCAAGCACGAGATAATCGCCGCGCTGTTGGCGAAGATGACCGGCCGGCCGGTTAAACTGGCCCTTAGCAGGAGGGCGGAGAACCTGGCCGGGGGCGTGCGGCATCCGACGATCCAGTACCTGAAGGCCGGAGTGCGGCGAGACGGCACGCTGATGGCCCTGCAGCTTCGATCGATAGCCAACATTGGGGCCTACGGTATGGGTGGAAGCGAGGTCGGCGGACCCATCCGCGAGCTTTACCGCTGTCCCAACGTGCTGACTGAACAGATTGCCATACACACCAACCTCGGCCCTGCCACAGCATTCCGCGCACCTGGCTATATGGAGGGTATGTATGGGCTGGAGTCGATGATGGACCAGATCGCCCGAGGGCTGGGGATCGATCCGCTGCAGTTCAGGTTGTTGAATTACGCCGAGAAAGATCCGATGCGCGGGGTAAGCTACTCCAGCAAGCATCTGGACAAAGCCTATCGCACCGGCGCGAGCATCATAGGCTGGGAGAGCCGACCTGGTGGCCAGAATGCTGGCGCCAGGCGAAGAGGATTCGGTATGGCCAGTCAGGTCTGGGGCGGTGGCGGCGGTCCGCCCGCCTACGCCATCGTCCGCCTGAACGCGGACGGCACGGCCGACGTGCTTACAGGGACACAGGACATTGGAACGGGAACGAAAACGGTTCTTTCGCAGATAGCCGCCGAGGAACTGGGGTTCAAAGTGGAAGACGTGAGAGTGACAATAGGAGATAGTCGTGCTGGCCCCTATGCTCCTGTCAGCGCCGGGAGCATGACAGTGCCGTCGATGGGGCCGGCCGTGAGAGCGGCGGCCAGGAGCGCCCGCGAGCAACTCCTGAATCTGGCCGCCGATTTGTTGCGAGTGTTGGCAACAGAACTGAGCGTCAAAGAAGGTAAGATCAAATCCACTGCCAGGCCAAGAGAGGTCGCGGTAGGCGAGATCACTGGCCGCATCGGCGACTTCATGATCATCGGCCAAGGCGCCCGTGGCCCGAATCCATCGGATGCAAAGGTCAGAACGTTTGGCGCTCAGTTCGCCGAGGTGGAAGTGGACGTCGAAACCGGCGACGTGACGGTGTTGCGCGTGGCGGCGGTCCACGACTTCGGCAGGGTGATCAACCCACTCACCCTGGGGAACCAGGTAGAGGGCGGCATCGTTCAGGGAACGGGCTTCGCGCTTATGGAGGAGCGGATCGTGGACTCGCCAACCGGCAAGGCATTGAACGCGAACCTGGAGGCCTATAAAGTCCCCACGATGCTCGACGTTCCCTCCATCGAATCTCACCCGATCGATCTCCCGGACGAGATCTGCAACTCGATCGGAGCGAAGGGCGCTGGCGAGCCCCCGATCATCCCGACCGCGCCGGCGATCGCCAACGCCGTTTTCGACGCCACCGGCATAAGAATCCGCTCCCTCCCGATCACCCGTGACAAGCTGCTCGAGGAGATACGCAGAAATGCGGCCTTTTGAGCACGTCGACGCGACCTCGGTCTCCGACGCGATCGCGCTATTGAAAGCTGAGCCGGACGGCACGATCATCGCGGGCGGAACCGACCTCCTGGACCTGATGAAGGACGGATTGGCCAGCCCCCGCGTGCTGATCAACGTCAAGACGATCGACGGCCTAGACCGGATCGAGGCCGATGCTGCGGGGCACTTGATAATCGGCCCCATTACCACTCTGGCCCGGCTGGCCGAGGATGCGCGGGTGCGGCAGGATTTCCTTCTTCTCAGCGAAGCGATAAGTGTCACCGCTTCCCCGCAACTCAGAAACATGGCGACGGTTGCCGGGAATGTATGTCAGCGGCCGAGGTGCTGGTATTATCGTGGAACATTTGATTGCTTTCTAAAAGGCGGGAATAGCTGCCTGGCTGTAGGGGGACGCAGCCGCGACTCCGGCATCTTCGGCGCCGCCGAATGCGCCGCGGTCAATCCTTCGGACCTCGCCCCGGCCCTTCTGGCCCTCGGCGCGTCTGTGGTGATTGAGAACGCGAAGCGCCGCAGAGAAGTTCCCCTGGAGAGCTTCTTCACTGCGCCGCAGAAGGATCGCCCTGGCTTCACCGTGCTCGGACGAGACGAGATGATTGTCGAGGTGAAAGTTCCGAAGCAACCTGTCGGTTCCAGAGGAATCTATTTGAAGGCGATGGAACGAAAGACCTGGTCTTTCGCCCAGGCCAGCGCGGCGATCCAGTTATCGCGCGCAGAGGCCCGCGTGACGGACGTACGGATCATCCTCGGCGGCGTGGCGCCAGTTCCGTGGCGGGCCAGTGCCGCCGAGGACGTCCTACGCGGCAAGGTGCCCACAGGAGAGCTCATAGAAAGAGTTGCCGCAACTGCAACCGACGGGGCCCACCCGCTCGGCCAGAATGGCTACAAGGTCAAGTTGGCGAAGGCGCTGGTAAAACGAGGGCTCGCGATGCTGGTGGACAACTCTAGAAGCTGATGGGCTCCAATTTTTACCAACTATGCTGGAGCGAGTCCTTCGTTTTACGTCTGTGTGCGGCTATCTGTAGCGCGTCCCGAGGAGGCTGCCTATATTGGTATTAGCCCCTGGCTTCTGCCTCATGACCACGCTGGCCGTTGTCATTGCTACTCTGCGTCGCTGGAGATCATTGGTAGAAACGATAAGAATACGCCGACGACTACCGGCTGACTGTATTCGCCGTCGGCCTCCGCCATTATCACTTGTCCTTTGTACAGAGGGCTTACGGCCACGCAGAAGTTCCCTTGCGCGTCGGAAGTGCCGGCGCCGATGATGACGTCGCTCGTCGTCACATCATGGATGCGCACAGTCGTGCTGGCTGGCGCCTTTATGCCACAGACTTGCGTCATATCAGCGACGAGGTAGCCGGTGATCTCTAACCTGGAGCCCGTAGCCGCCCAGGCGATCCAGACGCGATGGCCGGTGTTGTCGCTGAAGAAGACCCGGCCCGAATAGCCGGCCATCAGCCTGATCGGCGTACCGCTCGAAGTTTGGAAACCAAACGGTCCGAAGGCCGTGTAGCCTCGGGGCGATATGGCCACTGACTTGGCCGTCGGCGGTGGATTCAGCGTTGCCTGCCCCGACCAGGACTGGGGCCCGACGCCGGCCAGAGTGTTGCGATCCACATCTGGGCTGCCGATAATCAGCGGCAAAGAGATCATCGCGATTGTCGCCTGCCTGGTTGGTCCGAAAGGCAAACCCTCCGTGAAAGTCGCGGATAGATTATCTCTCGCCCGGAGGTGCACATCCTGCGGCCAGGGAATCGGCTTCGAAAGTGGCCACTTGCCCGACTGGCCTCCGGAAGAGGCGGCACTGACGATCACTGGCGGGCCCTGCGCGGGCGTGAGCGTCACAGTGACTTCCTGTCCTGACGGCGTGCCAAACCAGTCGATGTCGCGTCTGGCAAACTGGTAAATCTCGAGGTAGTTCTCGTTCTCGTTCACTTCCATCAGACGACCGTACGGCATGAAAACACGGTTGCTGTCGGCATGGCTTACATAGGCCCGGCCAAAGTCGCCGGCATTGAAAGTCTGCGTCCTCGACGCGTCAGCGCAGGTGGAGTAGCTGAAGCTCTTATAAGGATTGCCCGCCACGTAATTGCCATTGGCGTCGGCCGAGACGTCTCGGTAAACGTTGTTGGTTCCTTCCAGGGGCACGACTCGCACGGTCGCACCAGGCGGTGCCTGGCCCACGACTGCGACGGCGTCCAGGTTGAGATAAGCCGTTACATTGTCAACAGGAATCACGTCGGTCCTGCTCCCTGTGGATATCGTGACAGTATCGCCCGGCTCGATAAATTGGGAGGTTACCACGTTATAATAAGTGTTGATGAACAGCTTTTGATTCGTCATCCAAATCAAGCTGGGTGTCGCTGTATTCTGGGATTTGAGGCTCCCGCCGCCATCGGCTAGTGCTACGGCCGGGCGAGCGTTGCCGTCAGCCACCCAGCCTTCCAGAAAAGGAAAATCCGCCATAACGTCGTTCGTTGGCGCGGCGAAGGCAGCGTAAACGAAGTTCCCTCGGGCCTCCTCGAATCCCACATAGCCGAAGCTCCCCGGCCCCACCACGACTGCGTCACCGTTATTGCAGAGAAAACTCCCCGAGCGATACTGTCCACTTCCATTCGTATTGACCCGTTGCTGAATGTAATTAAAGTACGACGCGCTCCTAACATAGCCGTTAATGCGGCCCAATTGGACCACCACTGCCGTGTTAGATGGCCCCGTCCCGGTTACCTGGTTTCCCGACACGTCAACTGACGCCGTCAGTTGAGCCACTGAAATGGAAATCACCGGACCCTGGCTGATGGAGACCTCGACGGTATCGTCTGCAAGGATGGTCGCGAAGAAGCTTGTGGCGTAGTTTGGTGCCATCGGCTCCGCAGGGCCGCTGACCGAATCCTTCACCTGACCGCTCGAATTCTTCAGCGTGATAGATACATTCGGCGATGGGCGTCGCACAATCACACCGGAGTCGAGACCGGAGGGGTACCGAGGCAACTGGAAGGCCCAGCCGTGCACCGTGCCTGAGTTCTCGAGAACAAACACGTTCTGGCCGTGTACCGTGTAGACCTCACTCCCGTCCTGGTGCTGCACGCGAACAAATCCGGTGCTGCCCGGCTGCAAAGTGACTGTCTTGTAAGCTGGGTTTGCACTGGTGCGAAAGGCCGTGGCGGAGAAGTTGCCACCGCCATCCGCTGTCAATTCGGCATAAGTCATCGAGGTGCCGGGCGTCAAGTACTGATTCAAGGCGAGGGATGAACTCGAGATGGTCACCACGACCGGTAAACCTGCTGGGCCGGTGCCTGTCACGCTGCCGCGTTCGTAGCTCGTCCAGGCACGAACGTCGTCAACGATTATCCGCTTGTCCTCGGTTAGATATATGCCCGTCGATGGATCCAACCCGGAGGTCACAACGTGTACACGATCGCCCGGCATAATCGTAACCGGCGTTCCCGTCGTGCACGACGTGCTGGTCGGCTCGATGAAGATCGTCTCGTAATAAAGCTGCGTCCGGTCGATCTCGACGTAGTTGTTAGGCTCCGCCTGCTTGGTTTGGCAAGCCACGCCTATCACGGAGCCGCTGCTGCTCTCCAGAGTCAGGGTCACGGTTGACCCACCAACACTCGCACGCCCCCAGATAAAGGGTGAGTAAACCTGGATGAAGACGACAGAAGAAACGGTCTGGACCGTGACACCAGATGGCGAAATACCCGCCAGACTCTCTTCCTTTTCGATAGCGGCAGCCGATACTGATGCCGGCTCGATAGCCGCCACCAAAGGATTTGCGTTCAGCTCAAATAGCGCGGCCGCGTTTAACTCAGCATAGTAACTATTATCCGCCTCGTCGAAAGAGTAGGCACCAGATAGGCCCGCCTCCGTCAAGCTGCGCAAGACTGCACCCAGGTCGTCGCGCTGCTGCTGCAGGGCGCGTGTTTCCAAATCGCCCGTCGGTGGGTCCGCCTTCACCAGTATGTTCGCCTGGGCCATTCGCAGTCGATAATTGGTGAAGGTGATGGGCCCGCCCGCCGGCTGGCCAGGACTTGCCGATACGGATCCAAGCCCGCGCTCGTCGTCAGAGTCCGAACGCACGGGGACCTTGGAGAGGTTATCGATAGCAGATGCCTCTTTCGTAGATGAAGGAGCTGTCGGTATCTTAACCATCAGCGCAGGCGAAAACGGCAATGGCGCCAACAGTGTGCTAATAACAAGCAACGTCAGAGTTCCGAGAGCAACTTGCCGCCTGATCAGCAGCCGGTGAACCAGTCTTGGCAGGCCAGAAAGGGGATTCCGTGACATAGCTCGAACACCTCCTGTTTGCGTGCTGCAATTTGCCGCATCTCGCGTAACGATAGAACAGGGAACACCCATTTCGGGAACACCAAAAGGCGCCTGGATTTAGGCGCCTCGCACAGCTTCGCCACACCATCAAAGCCACCCTGCCGATCGGGCCGAGCGAAGTTACCAAATATTGAACATGCAAGATTCATGCCAGGCGCCTTTTCGGCTGAAACCTTGGTTTTCCCCTGAAAGTTGTTTTCAAAACTCGTCCCCGGATGTTGTTTTTGAGAGGGGTCAGCCGGATTTCGACACCCTCGAAAAGCTCAACCATTACGAGACCTCCGTCCAGCGCCAGCTCAAGCGTTCCTTCGCTGCCCTCGCCCTGTCCATCCGCCAGCGCCGCTCACAGGGTGCCCCGGCCAACCCGTACCATCCCGCACAGAGCGCCGACCAGCCGCGTGAGATCGCCGCCATCCGCCGCGAGGTCCTCGACCTTCTCCTGGCCGAACTCGGCTCCGACACCGCCGACCCCGAATCCGGATTAACGGCCCCGCCAACCGACCCACCTTCCTGGCCCGTTTCGTCCGAACAAAGCCAATCTCCCGCCCACCGTCCTGATGCGACGGCATCTCCCAAGGAATCCGAAGTCCTTCGGATAGCCCAACGACCGGCGCCCACCAGCCCCGCTTCACCCGAACAAACCCAATCTCCCGCCCGGCCCCCCAATAGACAAGCTGTCGCGGTGGCCTTGCCCCCGCGACCGTTTCCACCCAAACAAAGCCAGTTTCACGGACCAAAACCGCCCAGGTCGCGAAACCAACCGAAGACGAGACAAAAGCCGAAGAGAGGGTCTTGATTGGCTTGGACACATCACTATCGCACTCGTTCGCGCATTCGTTGCGCTACGACCTCGGTTGGTTGTATTATAAGGAGGTGCTTGCAGGTAACCGACCATAGTAACGAGAGGTTATCGACGATGTCCGCTGATAATAACGAATATGCCGCGCCAGGCGACGAGCAATTCTTTCTCGGTCTGGATGTCGGCGCCGTCAACGTTCGAGCCGCGGTGGTGGATACCGCTGGGCAGTTGATTCATCTCGATTCTGAGCGCATCTTTGGGGGGCCAGGGGCGGCGGTGGACGCCATTCTGGAACGGCTCCGGGAGCGGGTTCCTCCGGGGAGAATTGGCGGTGCGGGAGCGACGGGGTCGGGTCGCCAGATGTACGATGGGCAGGAAGGCTGGCAGACGTTCACCTCTCCCTACGCCGCGATCGTCGGCGTGCTCTGGGACCAAAAGGATCCGAAGACGATAATCGCCATTGGCGGCCAGAGCTGCTTCGTGATCGGACTGGAAAACGGTACGGAGAAGCCGTGGCGCGTGACCCGTTCCCCGTTGTGCGCCGCTGGCACCGGCCGTTTCCTGGAGCAACAGGCCTCGCGCCTGGGCATATCCATCGAGGAGTTCGGGCTCCGGGCGCTCGAATGGACCCAGCCGCCGCCCCGTGTCGCCGCCCGCTGCAGCGTGTTCGCCAAATCGGACCTCATTCACCTTCAGCAGAAAGGCTGGTCAGTCTCGGCGATGCTCGCGGGGCTCTCGGACAGCATCGCCCGAATGATACAGACGCAGTGGCGAGACCAGTTTACCCCGCCGATCTACTGTGTGGGCGGGGTAGCAGCCAACGAGGGGGTGGTGCGCGCGCTATCCAACGTGATCGGTGGCCAGCAGATCATCGTGCCGAAGGAGCACGCCAATCGTGAGGCCATTGGCGCGGCGCTGCTCGCGAGGACCTCGCGCACCCGCCCTCTGGACTTGCGCCCGAGCAAGGCGGCCGGCGAGGAGGTTTTCTACGTTCATAACTGCCTCACTCCTACAACCTCAGAAGATGGCTGGAAACCGTGGGCATTCGGCTCGGAGATAATGGACGTTTACCTGGGTGTGGACGTCGGTTCCACCAGCACCAAGGCCGTGATCATCGACCGTGCCGGACGGGTGCTGACCAAGACGTATCTGATGACCGCCGGGCAGCCGTTAGAGGCGATCAAAAAAGTGATGGCCAATCTGGCGCGGGAGGTCGAGAACAGGGCTCGAGTGAAGGCTGTCGGCGTCACTGGCTCCGGCCGCTACCTCGTCGGCAATTTCATCGGCGCGGACCTCATCAAGAACGAGATCACCGCCCAGACCAGGGCCGCGCTGCACATCGACCCGAGGGTCAACACCGTTTTCGAGCTCGGCGGCCAGGATTCGAAGTTCGTCTACCTCGAAAACGGCACGGCGCTCGACTATCAGATGAACAAGGCGTGCGCGGCAGGCACAGGGAGCTTCATCGACGAGCTTTCCGAGCAACTAGGCGTCTCGACGCGCAGCGGCGAGTTTGCCAACCTCGCGTTTTGCGCCGAAGGCCAGATGGACCTTGGCGAGAAATGCACGGCGTTCATGAGCCAGGCGGTCACATCGGCCCAGCACGCCGGGGCGGGGCTGAACGTGATCGTCTCCAGCCTGTCCACCTCGCTGGCGAAGAACTACCTCTCGAAAGTCGTCGGCGGCCGTCGGGTCGGGGATCGGATCTTTCTAACCGGGGCGGTTTTCTACAACGAGGCGGTGATCTCGGCTTTCAAGGCCGAGCTTCCAGGTAAAACCTTCATTGTGCCCGAGCACAAAGAGGTGACCGGCGCCATCGGCGCCGCCCTCCTCGCGATGGAGAATGTGCCAGGCGGCGCCGAATATCAGTTCGAATCCCAGTTCAAGGGCTTCTCCAGGTTGGCCGAGGAGAATTACAGGCTCACCAGCTTCAACTGCTACCAATGTGAGAACAGTTGCGCCATCAGTTTGATGACGACGGACACGGGCGCGCGCCTGTTCTATGGGTCACGCTGTGACCTCTACGATTCCGATGCCGGCGCTAAGAAGGGAAGACCGCCCACGCTTTTTACCGAAAGGGAAGCGCTGCTCTTCGCAGGCTATGACGCGGCACGCGGGGCTGGCACCGTCGTCGGCGTTCCCCGAGCGATGATGGCCCTCGACCTCGCCCCGCTGCTGACCGGCTTCCTCAACAGCCTCGGCTTACGCGTGCGCTACTCCTCGCCGACAAACAAGCGCATCGTCGAGCGTTCGTTGGAACACGCCTACGCTGACAGTTGCTTCCCAATTAAGCTACTGCACGGCCACGTGGCCGAGCTCGTCGAAGAGGGCGCCGAGTTCATCCTGATTCCCAACGCCATCCGCATGGCCAGGAAGAACGCTGACGAAGACCAGCGCTACTCTTGCCCGCTCGTCCAGGCTTGCCCTTACATTGTCCGCTCCGTCTTCAGCCTCGGCGACAGATTGCTGGATCCAGTGATCGACCTGTCGCGCGGCGACGACGCGGTCATCCGCAGCTTTGTCGGCATTGCCCGACGCCTGGGATTTGACGACAAGGAAGGAACCAGAGCCGCACTAGAAGGCCTCGCCAGACAGCGTGAGCTCGAGGCGAAGCTGCGAGAAGAGGGGCGGCGCGTATTGAATGAACTGGCCAGCAACCCAGACGCACTGGGTGTGGTGCTGCTCGCGCGAGCTTACAATGCCCAGGACGCCGGGGCGAACCTTGGCATGGCCCAGGAGCTGGATCGGCTGGGCGTCGTGCCGATTCCCCTGGATTACCTGCCCCTGGACAGCGTCGATATCCGGCAGATCACCGACCGTCCTTACTGGAACTACGAGCGCAAGATCCTGGCTGCCTCAAAGATCATCGCCGAGAACCCGCAGCTCTTCGGGCTTTTCCTCTCGAACTTCGGCTGTGGCCCAAACTCCTTCATCGAGAATATCGTCGAGGACATCATGGGCGGCAAGCCCCTTGGCCACATCGAGATAGACGAGCACGCCGCCGAGGCTGGCTACATCACCCGCATCGAGGCGCTGGTGGACACCATTAGAGGCTACCGCAAGGCCGGATTACAGCTCGCCGGCGACCCGGTAAAATATGCGCGCCGCGTGCCCACATCGGTGCGGTCCGGCCAGAATGTGCTGGCCGCCCGAATGGCCGATCACGCCGAGGTCGTGGCGGCGGCGATGCGCTCATTCGGCGTGAACGCGCAGGTGCTGCCCGAATCTGACGAGCGCAGCATAGCGCTGGCGCGCGATGTCACCAGTGGCAAGGAATGTCTGCCATTCCGCGATTCTCTAGGCGTTTTGCTACGCATGGCGGAAGACGGCTCGCTCCCACCGAACGCACGCGCGTTGATGGCTGGCTCGTTCGGCCCGTGCCGACTGGGCAAGTACGCGCAGGAGCAGCAGAAAATCCTTTCCGAGCGCGGCATACCCATCGAGATATTGACCACGGTCTCGAATAACGCCTACTCTGACCTCGGGTTGGGCACCAGGTTCGAGCTGCTCGCCTGGCACGGCATCGTTGCCAACGACCTACTGCAGAAGATGCTTTGGACGACGCGCCCGTATGAGCGTTATCCAGGCCAGACCAATCAGGCTTACGAGGAGTACTTCGCGAAGATGATCGAGGCGGTCGAAATGAGACGGACACTCGAGCCGCTGCTGCGCGACGCAATGAAGACGTTCGTCGAACTCCGGGACCCTTCGCTGCCGAAGCGCCCGCTGGTCGGGATCAATGGCGAGATCTATCTACGGGCTAACCGGTTCTGCAACAAAGACCTGGTGGCACTGTGCGAGACCAACGGCCTGGAGGTCGAGGTTTCGCCGATGGCCGAATGGATCAAGTACACCACGCTGCGGAACGTCGAAGAGGCGCTGGCGAACAGGGACCCCGCCAGATTGTTCAAGGGTTTGCTGCGGCGGCTGGCCACCGGCTACTACGAAAACCGTATGAGCTCGCGGGTCAAAGACCTCGTTCACGAGCGGGAACCGGGCATCAGGGAACTTCTGACCACTTCGTCGCGCTATCTGCCCAGCCGCAACGGCAGCGAGGCCGTGCTCTCGCTGGGCAGCGGGATACGCCAGATGCGCGATCCGCACTACGCCGGCGTCATCTCCGTGATGCCGCACGGTTGTATGCCCGGGGGCATTGTCGCCGCGCTTGCCGAAGAGATATCGAAAGAGTTCGGCAACAAGCCCTGGATCAGCTTGACCTACGACGGGTTTGCGGATAAAGTAAACCCCGAGCGCATCGCCGACCTGGCCGAGCAGGTGCGACACGCCAGGGCTATCAAGCATAACGACTAGGTTGGAGACAACATTGAAAACACTGGCGGACATCGTCAACACGGTCGAGGTGAGCACCATCACCCTCACGGTAAACGGGCGGCAGTATGAACTGGAGATCGGCGGCCATCCCGACGAGGTCGATCCCGCTCACACGCTGGCGCACACTCTTAGAGAAACGCTCGGGCTCACGGGAACGAAGGTCGGCTGCGATGGCGGCGCATGTGGCGCATGCACGGTCCTGATGGATGGAAAACCGATCCTCTCGTGTATGATGCTGACCGTCGAGGCCGATGGCAAGAGCATCACGACGATCGAGGGATTGGGAGACCCGCTGAACGGGAAGCTGGACCCCATCCAGCAGGCGTTTGTGGACAACACGGCCTTCCAGTGCGGCTTCTGCACCCCAGGGATTATTCTGACGGCCAAAGCGCTGCTGGATGAGAATCCCTCACCAACGGAAAGTGAAGTGAAAGAGGCGCTAGCCGGAAACCACTGCCGCTGCATCAGTCACTATCACGTCGTGGAAGCCGTGATGGCAGCGGCCAGGAACAGGAGGTAGTCGATTGTCCGACGAGTACCGATTCATAGGAAAAGCGACACCGCGCGGCGATGCACTGGACATCGTCACCGGCCGGACTAAGTTCGTTGGCGATATCAAGCAGTATGGCATGCTCTATGGCAAGGTCCTGCGGAGCCCGCATCCCCACGCAAACATCAGGAGCATCGATACTGCCAAAGCGAAACGGCTGCGGGGCGTCGAGGCCGTGCTCACACATGAGGATGTTCCTAACTGGAGAGGAGGCGTGCCAGCCCACCTCCGCGTTCTGGATAGCAAAGTGCGCTTCGTCGGAGACGCCGTGGCACTGATCGCCGCCCGAACCGAGGAGATAGCCGCGGAGGCGCGGGAACTGATCGAGGTCGATTACGAAGTGCTGCCGGCCGTCTACGATGTCGTAGAGGCCATGAAGCCCGATGCTCCCCGGTTGCACGCCGCGTTCCCCGGTAACGTCGTTCCGCCCGGCTTCCCCTGGTTTGGGCCGCACACGCTGCAGGAAGTCGTGATAGGCGATGTCGAGAAGGGATTCGAGGAGGCCGATATCGTCGTCGAGGGAGCGTGCGCGTACGAGAACTTCCCTAATCCGCTGCCGCCGGAGCCGCCGGGCGTAATAGCCGCATGGGAGGGGGCCGATGCACTGACCATCTGGACCGCCAGCCAGGGCACATTCACGGACAGGACCGTGCTCTACTACATACTGGGCAGGAAAGTTAACGTGAGGGCCCACGGGGTCGCCGTTGGCGGCAGCTATGGATCGAAGAATACCGCCTGGCTGCTCATTGTGCAGGCTGCGGTGCTTTCGCTGGCCAGCGGTAAGCCCGTGAAGCTGTGCTACACGAAGGAAGAGCAGTTCGCCGCGTTTACCTTGCGTCTGGGCTCGCGCATCCAGGCCAGGATCGGGATGAAGAAAGACGGAACGGTGACGGCCATTTCCGGCGACTGGCTGGTGAACACAGGCTACTACTGCGCCGGCACGCAGGGGCAGGTCGCCGTTGGCTGTGGGGAGATACAGTTGGTGGTGCGCTGCCCCAACTGGAATCTCAAGCCAAAGGTCGTATGCACAAATCGCGCGCCTTCCGGAATAGTTAGAGGTTATGGTGGCCAGGAGCTTAAGTGCGCATTCCTCCCCATTCTGACGATGGCTCTGGAGAAGGCGGATCTCGACCCCGTCGAGTTCTTTAAGAACAATTACGTCAAGCCCGGCGACGGCTACTACTGGCGTGATGGGGAGTGGTGGGTCAGCAACGGGGTGGACTACACAAAGGCCATCGAGGAAGGTGCGAAGGCCTTCGGCTGGAAAGAGAAATGGAAGGGATGGCTGAAGCCCACGGCAGTGAGCGGCACGAAGCGAATCGGGGTTGGCGTCGGGGTACACGGCAACGCCGACGTCGGCGAGGACACATCGGAGGCTTACGTGCGGCTGGATCCCGAGGGCACCGCGACGCTGTACTCGTCGATATCCGAGCACGGAACCGGGCAACGCAGCAGCCTGTGTAAGATGGTCGCCGAAGTCCTTCAACTGCCACTCGAACGCGTCTCAATGACGCCGCCAGATTCGCTGGCCAATCCCTACGAATTCGGGACTGTCGGTTCTCGAGGGACGTTTGCCGTGGGCAGCGCCGTGATCGAGGCCACCGAAGACGCCAGGCGAAAGCTTCTTGAGCTGGCCGCGCAGAAGCTCGATAGGCCGATCGAGGACCTCGAAACCGCCGACGGGGTGATCTACGTCCGGCCGACGCCTGAAATCAGGCTCCCGTGGAAAGCGGTTATGGGCTTCGATCGCACGTGTCTCGGCCACGGACGCTTCGAGCCGAATTTCACGATGCCGAACTTCATGATGGTCTTCGCGGAAGTTGAAGTGGACGTCGAAACAGGGCAGGTCGCGCTGCTGCGCGTCGGCAGCGCGACCGACGTCGGCCAGATCATCGACCCGCTGAATCTCGAGAACCAGCTTAACGGCTCCTTGGGGTCCGCCGGAATAGATAGCGCTATCTTCGAGGAAACGATCCTGGACCGAGCCACGGGGCGGGTGATGGGTGGCAATATGATCGACTTCAAATGGCGCACGTTCGCCGAGCTGCCGCCGATGCAGCACGTGGTTCTGGAGACGCCTTTCCCGAGCCATCGTTTCAAGGCGATAGGGGTTGGCGAGATAACGCCTTCGCCCGGGCCCGCCGCGGTGATCATGGCCATCTCCAACGCCGTCGGCGTCAGGTTCTACGACTACCCGATCACACCTGACAAGATCCTCAAGGCGCTCGGGAAAGTCCAGGGACGCAAGGCCAGGGGAGGCGCCGCGTGAAATCCTTCAAACACTTCAACGCCAGAACCGTCGCCGAAGCGGTGCAGATCCTGAAGGCATTCGAGGGCCATGCCGTGCTGAACGCCGGCGGCACCGATCTGCTTGGGGCGCTGAAAGACAGGTTTCTGCCGACATATCCTGAAGCGGTCATAAACATCAAGACGATCTCCGGGATCGATTACGTCGAAGAAGACGCCGAAGGACTGAGAATCGGCGCAATGGCCACGCTGGCGAGCATCGCCAGATCGACGGTCATCAAAGAGAGGTACAGCGTGCTGGCCGAAGCCGCCGGCGCGGTGGCCACGCCCCAGATTCGCAACGTGGCGACCCTCGGCGGGAATCTCTGCCAGGACGTGCGCTGCTGGTATTACAGGTATCCGCACCACGTGGGTGGGCGCATTCTCTGTCTGCGGAAGGGCAGCGGCCCTTGCCAAGCCGTTACAGGCGATAATCGGTACCACGCGATCATCGAGGGCAAGCGATGCTTCGCCGTCTGCCCGTCGGACACGGCGATAGCCCTGGCCGCTCTAGACGCGCACATCAGAATCACGGGACCGGCCGGCGCGCGCTCCGTGCCGATCCTGGATTTCTTCAAAACCCTGGGCAACGTCCTCAAGCCAGACGAGATGGTAACTGAAATTCAGATTCCCCGGCCGGCGGATGGAAACAGACAGCGCTTCATCAAACTGACATTAAGAAAGCCGATCGATTTTGCCGTCGTCAGCGTCGCCTCGATTATGATGGTGGAGAACGGCATCTGTCGGGGCGCACGGATTGCGCTTGGGGCAATTGCCCCGACCCCGATCCGAGCGACGAAAGCGGAGCAGGAAATCGTGGGCAAGCCCATCGACGCACAAACGGCGGCAGCCGCTGCCGACGTAGCGGTTGCCGCCGCAAAACCTCTGAGTATGAACGGCTATAAAGCCGTGCAAGCGAGAGCGCTCGTGCAAAGGGCGATACTGGCTTAGACTCAAAACGAGGTCTCAAAATGGGGTCGAAGGTGGCTGCGGGTCGAGCGGTCAACGGATTCGGGGAGCGGATTGAGCGGATAGACACTTCAATCCGCTCAATCCGCTGCCAGTTTCTCCAGCCAACCGCGACATATTTCAGCCATCACAATACAATGTACCGGCGCCGCCGTGAGCTTTTCCAGGAAACTCTGCAGTTCCAGGTTCGCGCTCAGCTTTTCCATAACCTATATGCGGCGTCCGCGCCAACTGCCAGACCGCAGTGCCGTAGACGATCATCAGGCCATAGGTGCCGAGTGAAAGAAGAGGCGTGTAGCCGATGAGGCTATGCCAGGCGATGCCCTGGATGGAGATCATCACGAAAGCCGCCGCCAGCCAAACTCGCACCCATCTCGTCGGGTGTAAATGCCACAACGCAAGAATCGGAACGATGGAGATCACGGCGTGATGGTACCAGCCGATGGGCGTAACCAGATTGACCGTCGCCAAGACGAGGCCAGTCTCCACCGCGAAAACGTTCCAGTCGCGTCCGCCTCGGGACCACGTCGCGATGGCAACACCCAGCAGCAAGACACTGCTGACACCAAGCGCGAGCGCCCGGGCCAGGCCTGGCTCATTGACAAGCGACGGGCCAAACTCGTGAGCAGTCAAGGCGCGACCGAAGAATCCAAAGAGGGACTGGTTCGGGGGATAAGCGCCGGGCGCCCCGTCGATCGAGATTTGCGGCACCCGCCAGCCGCTTTCCAGATAGCTCACCAGCGCACCTGGCCCGATCACCAGAACCATAGCCACGGCAATGGCAATCAGGCAGGCGCCCACGGCCAGCACCTTCCTCACGTCGCGCCGCCAGAGCAGATGCACGATCAAAGGGGCAGCCAGCGGCTTGAACATGATGCTAACGGCCAGCGCCAGGCAACCGGCAAGAGCCCACCGCCACTTAAGCAGCGCCAGAAAGAGCGCCACTCCCAGCAGCGCAAACGTGTTCACCTGTCCCGCGTACAGGGTCGTCAGGTTGGGGACATAAAGCGCCAGCGCCCCGAAGAGAACCCCGTCGATCCAACGCCCCACAAATAGCCGCGACAAGGTGAGTCCGGCAAGCGCCAGAGCCGCCACGCTCAACAAGGCCCATACGATCGCAGCCCTCTGAAATGGCAAACCTGCGAACAGGGAGACAAGCCAGGCCGTCATAGGCGGATAAGCGTACGGAGGCGCGAACTGCCCGACCTGATACTGCGCCGCCAGCGATGCCCACTCCGTCTGGTTCAAAGCGTAGATATTGTCGCCACGCCGCAAGGCGTGGGCGGCAAGGTAGTATAACCCAAAATCGACACCACGCTGCCCATAGGCCGCCCACAGCCCAAAGCCACCCTGCACAACCAGAAACGCGGCAAGGGAGATCCTGGACGAATCGATGCGCAACAATCCCACCATCCAACCCCCGAAAAGCTTGCAAAACGCCACACGGCCCAGCGCCGTTCATTCTAACAATACGGTCGAAGTGGGTCAATGGGCGGGCTCTTATTCTCTTGTTTGGGCAAGCAATCGGCCGATAGATCACAGGCCTGCGACTTTCATCCTTATCTTATGCTCTTTTCCGTCGATCTTTCCGCAGTTGATGTGGCCGAGACCGACGCGTCTTTCGGCGGCAGGGCGCGTCGGTCTGAACCTCAAACGGCCACGCCAATTACGAAGTTCTGTAGGAGGAAAAAGTATTAATCGGGAAGAACGTGCCGATGTTTGCGCGACGGAGGATGAGAATCGAACGGCGAGACTCGCCACGATAGAAACGCGTAGCGCACGGCCGACGGCCGTGCGCTACGCGTTGTGGAGATGGACCTATCGCTACCGCTTCCCCTTTGGCGGCGTAGCCACTGCATGCGGCGCAGAGTTCCCCCGCGAGGAAGACCCTGCGCGCGGCACTGGCTTAGCCGATGGCACGGGGGTTGCGGATGGCGGCGTTGTTAGCTCCGTTGCGTCAGGCTCCGATGTTGGACTCGTCGCTGATCGCCTTTCTGCGCGACCGCTCCGCTCTCCCGGGCCTGACCGTCGTGGACCAGCCGTGGGCGCGAAGTCAGAGTCGGAACGCTCCGTCGGCTCTGGCGTCGCCGTCGCCTCATCGTTCTTATTCTTGCCAGCGGGTCGGCCTGTGCCTGGCTTCTCTTTTCCCTTGCCATCAAGACTATCGATAAGGGCGCTATGGTCAGCAAAGAGCGCATTGTAGTTGTCGGTATCGATGTGGCCCGAGCGATAGAGCGCATCGAGCTCGTGCAGGAAAGCAGCGAGCGTATTTGCCGCGATGCCCTGCTGGCCCTTCTGAAGCGCAGCCTCGGCCGATTGAAGCTTGGCGAGCAATCCGTTATGGCTCTGACCAGGCACGGCCGCATCTATCGCCAGGCTCGCAACATCGGAGATCATCCGCGTGAGGGTCACCGAATCCGTGTTCGACAGCGTCGCCGTCGGGATGACGGTCGGGGTGGCGAGACCGACCGTGCTGGCGCGCTGGCCACCGGCCATCGCCGTCGGCGTAGGGACGGGGGTCGCGTCGGTGGCGCCCCCTGCCTTCGGCTTACGACGGACGCCACTGTCCGCGGATGTCAAGCCTCTCTCAGATCGCTTAGCCTGCTCGGCCGCTTTGGCCACGGCGGCCTTCGCCTGTTCGGGCACGCGTTCTTCGACGGCGGCCAGCGCCGTTTGCTGGCGGGCCAGATTATCGGCAAACCGATTGGCCAGCAAGCTCACATCCCTACCCGATGTCGCCGCCTGGGTGAGATGCCGGTCAATTCGCGTGATATCCTCAGCCAGAGCTTCGGCCGCCATGCCAATTGCCGTGGCATTCCCAATCTGACTCGCCTTGTGAATCTCGGCCAATCGTGTAGCCGCCAGGTCGAGATACGTCTGCGCCTTAGCCTCATCGTCAGCGGCCAGCGTGAGCTGCAGTCCTTCTACCGTCGTCTTCACCTGATAGAGAGCCTCGCCGGGCAGCGCATCTTGCGAAGCGTAGACGGCGCCACCTCCGGCGGCTGTAGTGAGCGCGATGACTAGCGCGGCGATCCGCGCAGGCATCTCAATCCTCCTGGGTAGCAAAGGTGATGACCGTTCCCAGCCATTTGACATCCTGCCCCAGAAACGATGGAAGAGCGATTTTGGCGCAGCGTTCCTATCGGCGTCGATCGCCCCGATCAGCGCGACGCGGCCGCGCAATCGAAACGACGGGTCGAGCGTCGCCGGCGGAAGGGGCGCAATCGCACCGGCGACCTCGAGAAGCCGGCGCAGTTCCCCAGCCACCGCTGGATGTGCCGCCACACAATCCTCGATACTCGATTCGCCTGAATCGATTTGGGCCAGGCAGGTCGCTAACAGCTCCGGGGTGACAGCCGTGTTCACAGATTCACCTCTTTGTCCAGCAAGCGTCGCAAGCTAGCGAGCGCCCGGTGCTGGATGACGCGAATATTACCCTCACTCTTGCCAAGTGCCGCCGCGATCTCTGCGTAATCGAAGTGCTCGATGAATCGCAAGGTAATCACCGCCTGCTGCTCGGGCTTCAATCGCAGGATGGCCCTGCGCACGATCAGGCGGTCATACCTGGCAAATGTTTCGCCCTCCGGATCGGTCCAACGCCGCCAGTCGACCGGTTCGAGCTCAAGGTAATGCGTTTCCTTCGCCCGACGGAAGAAGCTCATCACGAGATTGTGCGCAATCGTGAGGAGCCACGCGATGAATGATGCCCCCGTGCGCCGATACCGACCGATCGCCTGCCATGCCTGCAAGAACGTCTGCTGTGTTAAATCCTCGGCATCGGACTGGTTGCCCACGCGATAGTACACATATCTGTACACTCTATCTATATGACGGTCGTAGAGAGCCGCGAACGCCTGGACATAACCGCCAATGGCGGCGTCGACCAGCACCTGTTCGTCTTCGACGCCCGCGCTCTCCGGCCTCGTCAGCAGCGCTTCTTCCATCTGCACAACTCATTAACGTCCTGACTCGAAGATTGTTACAGTTTCGTCCCGCTATTATAGGGCGACCGCACGAATAAAGATTGAGCATTCAGGATAGCCAATAAAGGCTACCGCAAGTCCGGGCGAGCACCGCTTTGACAACCACCTTTTCCCAAACTATAATACGGACAAATGCGACGAAATGGCAGATCACGAAGACGATCCAATGGCGCAGCCCCTTTGCTTACTGGGGCGATTATCATCGTAGCCGCCATCGTGTTCTTTGCACGATTGCAGGTCCTCCCGTGGCAAAGGACGACGGACGAGGCGGGGCAAGGGGCAACCCCGGGCGCTGTGCAGCCAGGGAAGATATCTGCTCCCCTGATCCCAACCGCCTTTCCTACCTTCACGCCAACGCCGACACCTGTGCCCGGGCCGGTCAAGAAGAACAGCGCGACGGCTCCTACTGTCAGCGCCATCGGCGCCGTGGCTATCGACGAGGCCTCCGGTTCAGTTCTCTACGACAAGAACTCGCGGCTGCGGCGGGCGCCGGCCAGCGTGACGAAGATCATCACGGCCATCGTGGCGGTCCAGCGCGGCAATGTCGGCGATGTGGTTGAGGTGAAGTACGATCCCAGCGAGCTGGTGGACAGCACGTTGATGGGGGTGGACAACAGAGACAGGGTCACTCTGGAAGACCTGCTGTTCGGCTTGATGTTACCATCTGGCAACGACGCCGCGCTTGCCATCGCGAGTCATATTGCCGGCTCGGAGCGGGCTTTCGTCGATTTGATGAATGGGAAGATGAAAGAGTTGCGCCTGGAAGACAGCCACTTCGTCAACCCGCACGGGCTCGACGCGAACGGGCACTATACGACGGCCTATGACCTGGCGATGGTCTCCCGTTACGCGATGCAGAATCCCTTCTTCAGGCAACTCGCGGCCGCCAAGACGCGCACGGTCAACCGTTGGCGTGCGGGAGAAAAACAGTCCTATGAGATTTACAATCTCAACAGGCTGCTCTCGATCTACCCTGGCGCCGACGGTATCAAGATAGGCTTCACAGAAAACGCCCTCAGAACGATCGTCGGCTCGGCCACGAGAGACGGCCATCGTGTCTACGCCGCGTTGCTGGGCAGCACCGACTTATGGACAGACACGCCGCGCATCCTCGACTACGTATTCGACAATTTCGCCTGGCCTTCCAAGTCCCGCGAATAAGGGACCATCGCGTTGGCCCGCAGTCGTTTGTAGTCGAAATCTAGCAGTCTGTTGAAGATATGGAAACGCTTCCAGACAAACCGCGAGATATGATAGAATCACTTCGGCAGCAACGATATCATACTCAATCATACTCAAGCTGAGGGAAGAGATTTGCTGATCAACTATTGTCCGGAGTGCGCTGGACGGATGGTCGAAAGGATTGTCGAGACCAGGGCGCGACCGGTTTGCAGCCGGTGCGGGTTTATTTTCTATCAGGGGCCCAAGCTCGCAGTAGCCACCGTCGTCGTGGAGGATGGCAAGCTCCTGCTGAACAAGCGCGACGTCGAGCCGCAAAAGGGCCTGTGGAGTTTCCCTTCCGGCTACGTCGATCTTGGGGAGGCGGTCGAAGACGCGGCCATCAGAGAGACCAGGGAGGAAACTGGGCTCGAAATCCATTTGAACGGGCTGGTCGGGGTCTATTCCCGCCCAGAGCGGTCCATCGTGTTGGTGGTGTTCGCCGGCACCGCCAGCGGTGGTGAGATCGTCGTAGGTAACGAGACCCAGGACGTTCGGATGTTCGACCTCGATGATCTTCCAAAGCTGGCTTTCGAGCACGACCAGGATATAATTCGAGACTGGCGATCAAGCGGGCTTTAAGCCCGAGCGTGTCCGAGACCGACGCGTCCTTTGGCGGAAGGACGCGTCGGTCTGTAACCCGGCCGATTAGAATGTCTCAAGATAACGCTCGATTTCCCACTGGCTCACGTATTTCCGGAACTCATTCCATTCCTGCGTCCTCGCTTCCACAAATCGCTCGTAAACGTGCTCGCCCAGGGCGCTTTGCACCACCGCGTCCTTTTTGAGCTCCTCCAGCGCTTCGCCCAGCGTCGCTGGCAGCACGCCGATGTTCCGCCGCGCAAGCTCTGCCTCGTCGAAGTGATACAGGTTCTCCTCCACCGGCTCGGGCAGCGGCAGCTTTCGCTTGATTCCGTCGAGGCCTGCTTTGAGCATCACGGCGAACGCAAGGTAAGGGTTGCACGACGGATCGGGGCAACGCAGCTCGATCCTCGTGGCCTTCAATTGCCCTGGGCTGATCTTGGGCACGCGAATCAACGCCGAGCGGTTGACACGCGCCCAACTGATATAGACCGGGGCCTCGTAGCCAGGAACCAGTCGCTTGTAGGAGTTCACCAGTGGCGCTAGAACTGCACACATCCCCCGGGCGTGGGCCAGTTGGCCAGCAATAAAGTGCTTGGCCACCTTCGACAGACTGTACTCATCGCCCGTATCGACGAAACCATTATCTTTCGAGTCTAGATGGGCAAGGCTCTGGTGCACGTGCATGCCCGAGCCGTTGATGCCAAAGATCGGCTTCGGCATAAAGGTAGCGTGGAGGTTGTAGCTTTGCGCCACGGCCTTCAGCGTGTACTTGAACGTCACCGCCTGGTCAGCCGTTCTTAGCGCATCGGCATATTCGAAATCTATCTCGTGTTGCCCTTCCGCAACCTCGTGATGGCTCGTTTCCACGTTGATGCCCATGGCCATCAGGGCATTCACCATGTCCTTCCGAACGTGCGACGCCAGATCGGTCGAGAGATCGAAGTAACCGCCCCTGTCATGGGGGAGAGCCGCTACCTTGCCGTTTTCGTCATATTTCAGAAGGAAAAACTCCAACTCCGGCCCGGTGTTGTACTGATATCCCAGCTCCGCTGCCTCGCTCAGCACCTTGTAGAGGACCGCGCGCGGGTCTCCAGGGAACAATTCTCCGTTCGGATTGTAGACCCAGCAGATCACCCGGGCGGTGGTGTTATCGCCACGCTCCCAGGGGATGACAGCGAACGTTGATAGATCGGGCATCAGGTACATATCGGATTCGGCGATACGCGCAAAACCTTCGATTGAAGAACCATCAAACCATTTGCCGTGTTCGATGGTGTCACGGAACTGCTCAGCCGGAATCGTCACGCTCTTCACGATGCCGTTCACGTCGGTGAACTGCAGGTTGATGAACCTGACGCATTCACGAGACGCCTGCTCGAGAACTTGATCTGACAGAGCAGCCCGGTTGTCGATGTCAGCTAAGACCATATCTTTCCTGTCCTCCTTCGTCATTCAGCACAATTTCGTGCTCCGCGGTCCCGGCTCCTTCGCCACAACCGCGGCCCTGTCCTCTTTCTTTCTTTGTGTTCGGCACTGTTCTGTTTGCACAGGACCGAAGGCACATTTGGTTCAAAACTCACCAGTCCTCGCTGGCTCGGGGAAGGCCGGACCGTCAATCTTCCTGCTCCCATCACGAATATAACATAATTCGCGAGAGCAGGGCTATGTAAGAACTGACCAAACTGAACGGGGCTATTTGTGCAATATGCACAAATAGCCCGACATTAGTGCAGTTTGCGCTGGTATATGACCCCCGCCCCAGGGCAACACGTAGGCCCTCCCGATGGATCGGGATCCCGACAGGGTCGGGACGATACATTGCATGCCTTGAAATGTATCGGGGCAGGGATTGCCCCTACGCCGCCCGGTCGACGGCTAGAACCTATCGCACACCGCTCTAGTAAGCATATAATCGGCCGTAAGGCCTGAGGGAAAGAGGGACCAGCTTGGTGAACTTGCCCGCGAGAATGTGGCCGGCATCATAGCCGAAGTGGCTGGCAAACTCACCAACCAGGTCGCCCAGAATCCGGCGGTCCTGCTCTTCCAGCTCGACCGCCCCCACTTCCTTGCCCAGTTGCTCCTTAGCTACAGATCCGCGAATGTACATCACGCCGGCGTGCATACCTGTCCCAATGAAGTTCGCCTTATGTGACTCACCTTCTTTCAGATTCAGGCCAAGAACAACCAGCAACCCACCCGCCATATATTCGCCGAGGAAATCCTGTGCCGTTCCTCCGATGACGAGCCAGGGAACCTTCGAGAGATATTGCTTCATATGGATGCCGACGCGATATCCCACGTTGTCGCGGATGAATATCTTGCCGCCGCGCATCGCGAAGCCGGTGATGTCGCCCGCGTGCCCGTGCACCACGATCTGCCCTTCGTTCATCGTGTTGCCACAGCCATCCTGCGCGTTGCCGCGCACCGTGATCCGTGGACCGTCCATAAAGGCGCCAAGGTCGTTCCCAGGGGTGCCGTGTATATCGATATTCACCTGTCGGCCAAGGTCTGTCCCAATGTAACGCTGGCCGCAGACGTTGCGGAGCTCGATGCGCTCCACATCCCCCGAGCACACGTTCCTCAAGACAGTGTTGAGGTCCCGGTAGTAAACACCTGTCGCATCGATTTCGACGGTCGAGCCGGAGCGGTTTATCAGATCAGTTGCATTATCCATATCTCAACTCCCTGCCATTCTTACGCCGAGAATCTCCAGTTCCGTATCCGTCAGGCCCACGCCGCGCAGGTGCAAACGATTGCCACGCAGGCTCTCGAGGGCATTGACGCCCATCCCGCCGAGCATCTCCTTGATCTCCAGGCTCCACGCCCGCAAGAGATTAACCAGCCGCTGCGCGGCTATGTCAGGATTGATTCTCTTGACAAGATAGTCGTTCGTCGTGGTGATCCCCCACGAGCATCGCCCGGTGTGGCAGGCCTGACAAACGTGGCAGCCGATGGCGATCAGCGCGGCGGTGCCGATATACACCGCATCGGCGCCAAGCGCGATGGCCTTCACGACGTCGGCGCTATTGCGAATGCCGCCGGCGCAGACGATGGAAGCACGGTTGCGGATTCCCTCCTCGCGCAGCCGCTGATCCACCGACGCGAGCGCCAGTTCTATCGGGATGCCTACGTTGTCGCGAATCATCTTCGGCGCCGCCCCCGTCGCCCCGCGCAGGCCATCGATCGCCACGATATCCGCCCCGGCCCTCACGATACCGCTGGCAATGGCCGCCGAGTTGTGCACCGCCGCGATCTTGACCGACACTGGCTTCGTGTAGTTGGTCGCTTCTTTCAGGGCGTAGATCAACTGTGAGAGGTCCTCGATCGAATAGATATCGTGGTGCGGCGCTGGCGAGAGGGCATCGGTGCCCCTTGGAATCATTCGCGTCTTGGCTACCTCTGCGCTCACCTTTTCGCCCGGCAGGTGTCCACCTATTCCCGGCTTGGCACCCTGTCCGATCTTGATCTCGATCATACGCGCCACGTCAAGATACTCGGAGTGCACGCCAAAGCGGCCCGAGGCCACCTGGACGGTGGTGTTGGGACCATACTGGTAAAGCGAGCGGTGCAGGCCACCCTCGCCGGTATTAAACAGCGTGCCAGCCTCACGTGCCGCACGGGCCAGGGATTCGTGAACGTTCAAGCTGATGGCCCCGTACGAGATGGCCGAGAACATGACCGGCACTTCGAGCGGCACGAGGGGGGTCAGCGACGTCTTCAGACGACCGGTCTCCCAGTCGATCTCGACGCTGTCCGGCCTGCGTCCCAGATAGGTGCGCAGCTCCATCGGCTCCCGCAACGGATCGATCGATGGATTCGTAACCTGGCTGGCATTGAGCACCAGATGGTCCCAGTAGATGGGATACGACTTGTCGTTGCCCATGCCGGTCAGCAGAATGCCGCCGGTCTCCGCCTGCTTGATTATGTCCTCGATCGTCTCCGGGCGCCAGTTGAAGTTATCACGGTAGCTGAGAGGATTCTTGCGGATCGTCAGCGCATCTGTTGGGCAGTACGCCACACACCTATGGCAGGCGACGCATTGCTCGTCGCGAGCCCGCACCACGTCGTCTTCCGCGTCGTAATAGTGTACGTCGAAGCCGCACTGCCGAACGCAGACCTGGCACTGGATACAGCGATCAGGGTCTCTCTCAACAATGAAGCGCGAAGGTAATAATGTCTTGAGCATTGGGCACTCCTCAGACCACCGCCCACTCTTTGGCGGGCGCGGTCTTCCTTTGCTTGTCTGTTTTCAGACGGCCAACTATTGGCTCACCACCCATTGGACTCCACGCCTGTTCAAGGTCGGGGCAGATGAGGCGGATGGCTGCTTCCTCTGAAGAAAGGTATAGCACGTCGCCTTTGGTGCCGGCGATAAGCGGGCGAAGGCGAATTCTATCCGTCAGTCCGATCATCTCGCCCTCGTGCGCGATGATCACTGTGAACGGGCCATTCAGCAAGAGGCTGGAATAAACCTGCCGCAGGGTGGTGAGCAACGCACGCTCTGCGCTGCCTTCCTCAAGGCGATCGATCCTGCTCCAGAGCGGTGGGGCGAAGACCTTGGCCGCTATTTCCATCGGGAGATTGTGGCGTCGCAGCAGCAGGTCTACGGCGTAGGCAACAACCTCGGTGTCGGTGTGCATAGTGCAATGGTATCCGAACATTTCGAGGTAGCGGCGGTTGATGCCATAAGACGATATCTCGCCATTGTGCACGACCGTCCAATCGAGAATGCTGAACGGATGCGCACCGCCCCACCAGCCTTTAGTATTGGTAGGGAACCTGCCGTGGGCCGTCCACAGATAGCCTTCGTACTCGTCGAGACGGAAGAAAGCCGAGATGTCCTCCGGATAGCCAACGCCTTTGAAGACGCCCATATTCTTGCCACTGGAGAAAACGCATGCGGCAGAAAAAGTGGTGTTGATCTGCATGATCTTCTGTACGACCAAGTCGTCCTCCGTCAAGTCCCCTGGCCGCCGGTCGTTCAGGCTCACGAAGTATCGCCAGACGACAGGAGGGTTCACGATGCCGCGCGCCGGCCGCGTAGGGACCTCTTCGGCATAGGCAATGTGAAAGCTATCGCGCAGGAAGGCCTCCACGTCGCGCCGCGTCAAGCTGTCCTCGAACATTATGTGAAGAGCGTATTTGTCGGCGTGCTCAGGATAGATTCCGTAAACGCCGAAACCACCGCCAAGACCGTTGCCGCGGTCGTGCATATTGGCGATAGCCCTAGTGACATCGGCGCCGGAGAACCTGCGTCCCGACGTGTCCATCATGCCGAAAATGGAGCATGCGGCGATCACCTTGTCATCGCCGTAGGGATTGTACGGATTAGCCATCGTTTTGCTCTGCATTTCCAACCCTCCGTATGAAGGCATCTAATCGACGGCCAGCGCCCTGGCCTTTTCCTGCGGCGCCGCACCAGCGGAAGGCTGTGGCCTCGGGCCAAGCCGCGCCTTGCGTAGCGCTTTTGGCAGGGAAGTGAGATCGAAATCGTCGGCGATGAGATATTGCTTGAAGCCGCCGACATCCACCTTATCCCGCATCAGTCCACTGAGGATACCCGATTTCTCGATATCGTTGACGAAGGTGAAGCCCATTATCACGTCGTCGCGGAGGATAACTTTCTTGTACACGCCTTCCTCGAGCCTGCGCTCGGTCAGCACCTCGTAGCCCTGCTGCCCATCGGGCATCACCAGGCCGGCTGAAACGATGGCCAGACCGAAGTAGTTGAGGGAGTTCATGCCGGTGCCGCCGGGGTATATGGCGCTCCGCCCCGTCATGTTGTATCCGGCTATCCTGCCGCCGAGGTAAGCGTTGGGCCAGATCGGCGTCAGCCGATTGATGTCGAGCACATAGTCGTAAGCCTCGGCAACGTCACCACAGGCGTAGACATTCGGAGCGCTGGTAGCCATGTGGCGGTCGACCACGATACCGCGATTGCGCTGGATGGCGCTGTTGACGACAGCATCGACTCGCGGCACGACGCCGATGGCGACCACGACGAGGTCGCACGGCAGCTCGTCCCCATTGGCGAGAACCGCGCTGTGAACCCCCGGGGCCCCGCCTGGCTTGCCGGTGATCTGGGTCACGGTGCTGTTCGCCATTATGGTGACGCCGGCGCGACGGACGGCCTCTTCCGCGATGCGCGAGCCCTCCTCGTCGAGGATGACGTTCAGAATACGATCCTTCAGCTCGACCACGGTGACGACAATGCCCCGCTTGGTCAGCGCCTCGGTGACGCTGATGCCGATAAGGCCACCGCCGATCACGACCGCCCTGCGCACCCCAGCTAGCCTACTGGCCATGCGCTCCGCGTCGCCTAACGTCGTAAAAGTGTATACTCCATGCCTATCCGAACCCTCCATTTTGGGGACGAAAGGGACGCCTCCCGTGGCGACCAGCAGCCTGCCGTATTCGATCTTCTCGCCATCGCTCAAGGTGACAAACGACCCATCGACGTCGACGCCGACAACTTTCTTGCCGAGAATCGCCTCGACCGCGTTCTCATGGTAGAAATCACGCGATCGATAGAGCATTCTCTCGAGCGAGGTTTCACCCGCGAGATACTCCGAGATAAGGGGGCGGGAATACGCCGGATAGGGCTCGTCGGAGATGATGGCGAGAGAGCCTTCTTTGTCAACTTCGCGAATCGCCTCCACGGCGCCGATGCCACCCGCAGAATTGCCGATAATGACGTACTCAGGCATAGCTCGCCTCCTCCGCGTAAACAAGCGCCTCGTTAGGGCAGGCGGCCACACAGGCTGGCGTGCTGCGCCCGGGGCAAAGATCGCACTTCGGCGCGATGCAGTGGTTGGCGACATCGCGCGTAAGGACGCCGAACGGACAGACCATCACGCACGTCCAGCACCCCACGCACCTTTCAGGATCGTGGTGCACGACGCCACCGTCCGGCTTTCGGTGCATCGCTCCGGTGAGGCAAGAATAAACGCAATACGGCTCGGGACAATGTCGGCACTGGACGGCAAAAGAAAGAGGTCCGTCTTCCCGAACGCGAACCCGCGGAACTGGACGGGGCGATTCCCTCTTGAAAGCCTTGAGGATATCCTTGGAGCGCGAGTGCTCGACTACGCAGTGGACCTCACAGAGCCGGCATCCGATACAAACATCTTCCTTCGGATAGATTCTCTTCATCGGAAACTCCGTTGACGCGAGATAGGAACAAAGCTGAAGCGCTCTGTCCCGTTGAGGCGAATGCTGCACGGCTCGCGTGCATGACCCCAACGTCGGTAACCGTTTGCCGACATTGTAAGCGATAAGCAAGCATTTGTCAACTGTTACCAGGCTGTTTGTTCAAAACTCCCAAACAATCTGGACATCTGTTGCTGGGGATGGCGGGTCGCAATGTGGGGCGTTTGCGTCGACCGCGGGTGCAAAAGCGGCGAGGTATAATTGCCTCGCCGCTTGCGTGTTCTCTCTTTACTTGATGATAGGTCCCAGTTGTTTGAAGCCCTACACCCTCACGGCAACGCCGTTGAGGATGCGGTCGATCTCGAGGGTATCCGATTCCATAACGTAGGGGATTCCGGTGACGTCGGCGCATTCGCGGGTGAGCGAGATGAGGTCGTCGCGGGTGAGGTGCTTCAACGCGAACTTCCTCGCGCCGGCCATCAGTTGCTGCAGGCCGGCTCCCAATCGGTCGCAGAAGGTGTACATGCCGATCGCGGCCGCCGGGATTCTCTCGTAGTCTTTGCCGTATTTTTCGCGCAGCGCAGCCGCGCCGACGAAGATCTGCTCGACGGTGCTGCCATATTTGGCGACGTCTTTCGGCAGCTTGCCTTCCACCATCCAATGAGCGATGTTCTTCCCGATCATTGCGGGAATCATCGTGGCGCGTCCCATGCAGACGGCTTTCACGTACGGTGCACCCAGCGCGATCGCCTTGAAAATATGATCTTCGAGGGAGAAGCCGCCGGCCATCGCGATATCCGGAACGTAAGCGCCTTGCTCTTCGAGCCGCTTCGCGAAGCTATATACCATCGCTTCGAGGTAGATCGTTGGCACGCCCCATTCGTTCATCATGCGCCAGGGGCTCATGCCTGTACCGCCGCCGGCGCCGTCGATGGTGAGCAGGTCGATCTTGGCCGCCGAGGCAAACTTGATCGCGCGTGCCAGATCAGCCGGCCGGTAAGCGCCAGTTTTCAGCGTGACATATTTTGCGCCGAGCCGACGGAGACGCTCAACTTCCTGGTAGAACTCATCCTCGCCAACCATGCCCAGGCGCGAGTGGCGCTCGAACTCTTTGAACGCGCCCGCCTTGAAGGCCTGCTGGACCACCGGGTCCTCGGGATCGGGCAGAACGATGTAACCGCGGCTTTTCAACTGCAGCGCACGCTCGAGGCTGGGTAGCTTTACCTCACCGCCGATATCCTTCGCGCCCTGGCCCCATTTTGGCTCGATTGCCTCGACGCCAAGGTCGATGGCGTATTCTGGCACGCCGAGACGGCCATCCTCCACGTTGTACTGTACGATGATGGTGCCGTAGCCGTTATACCAGTCTTTGTAGCTTTTCACGCGGCGCTCGAGCTCTGGCGACCTCACCACTCGCCCGTTGCGAATCTCCGATTGCGGGTCCATCCCGCAGACGTTCTCACCGACGACGACCGAGATGCCGCTGATGGCCGCCCCTGCCGCCATGCCCTCCCAGTTCCTGCGCGCGATCTCCGTCGAGCCGAGCGCGCCCGTGAAGATCGGCAGCTTCTGCCTGACTTTGTTGGTGTAGCCAAACTCGGTTTCGATGCCGACCGCGGGGAAAATGGCGCTGTCGGAATCGGCATCAGCCCCGATGGCGCCCACGCAGGTGCCCATAATGTTGAGGTGAGAGTAATCCACGGGGTAGTCTTTTACCGCGCCGGCCGTGATCTTGCCGAACTGCTCGGGATAGAGAACCTCTCTACCACGAAAAGACGACTTGGCTACCTCGCAGGTGCCCGGGCAGCCATCGAGACAGGTGGCGCAGAGACCCGAATACGGCGCAACATCAGGGATCCGGTTCCGCGTGCCAGTCACGCCACTGGCGTTGATCCTGTTGCTTAAGCTCACTGATCTTCCTCCCTTGGGATTCATTCAACTATCCTCGGCCCAAAACGTTCGCATCTATAGCAACGGCTTCGCCCTACCGAAGCCAGAGCTACCCATTCAGCGCAGTGGCGCGAGGCGACGCGGACAGAGAGCGTTATCTCATCTCAAAGCTCCCCAAAACTGCGTAACGCCTCGAAATCGTACATCGTGCTCATCGCCCTGTTTTCGCAAACGATTCCCGCTTCGTCGGCCGCCGCCAAAGGATTCAGCCCGCCGATGATAACAATCCCTACCCGATTAACGCCCACCGGCACGTCCAGCAGTTCGCCGCCCGGCTTGCCCACCGTGATCAGGCCGCGCAGCCCTATCTGATTGATCTTGTCGAGCATTGACTCTACGGCCGGCTGGCAAATCGCCGGGATTTCGCGGAAGCTGGCGAGAATCTTCCCTTCGCCAACCTTGGCGGCCTCACGAACGCTCGTCATTTTGCTACGAATGAAAATTTCCAGTGGATCCAACGAGGAGCCAGAATAGCTTATCAACTCCGTGAACCGCGAGGGCTTGTAGTCCTTAACCTGCAAGATGCCCCCAAACCGCGACTCGACGGGAACGCCGGCCCGCAGAAGAATTCCGTTGATCGTCACGCTGCAAATCGTGCCAAACCCCACGTAGCCTTTCGGAATGAGAATGTCGCCGAGCTTCTCCCCTTCCTCAGCCACCGCAACCAGGTCGCTGACGCAGTGCTGCGCCGCGAATACGTCGCGCATCACGGAGATCGCCTTTTTGAACCTGGCGGCGGGAAACAGGGTGGTGTTGAGGATGATCTGACCCTTGCGCGTAGCCAGATCGAAGGTGGTGAGGTGAGACAGCGTGTCGATCTTGTTGATGATCAGGCCAACCTTGTCCGAGACCAACGCGTTCGACATCTCGTCGAGGCCCTTTTCGGTGATCACCCTTCCCTCCTTGCCGTTGTTCCGGGTGAGACCGCGCTCGTCGAGCAGTTGAAGATGATATCTAACTGCGCGCTCCGTGAGGTGGACGCCATACGGTTCCAACTGACGCGAGATCACCCTCGCTCCGAGCGGCTCACAAGCGCCGCTCAGAACCCTGAGTATGGCCAGCACTTTTCTCTCGACATCGTGATTAAGCATCGACCACCTGCATCAACATCGGCAACCGTTTGCCTGCGGCATTATACTGCGCAACCGTTCCATTTGTCAAGTAAGCACAAATAAGCTTAGATAACTTGCACAACAGAGTACGGTCATTTATGCAGAATGAACAACAGACGGACGATTTGTCAGTAGCTGTGCGCTATATCCACCGATCCCTCGGGTTTATGCCATTGGACGCGGCAAATCGCCGTCAAGGCTGTTGATCACCAGGCCCGTCAGCGGCTTGGGGTGGAAATACGTAGACTTCGGCGGCATCTTATCTCCCGCGAGTGCTACAGCACGAACCTCCGCAACTCTCGGCGCATTCAAGAAGAATGAAAGCGTGTAGCTGCCGTTTCTAACAGACTGGATGGCTTGCCTCTCGTCGCGTAGGAACGATATCTTGTTTCCGTCGGCGACGCTCATATCGCTGATGCCCAGCACGTGCTCTATCACCACACACTGCAAAACGGCAACGTCGAGATCTTTCCAGGGACGACTTCGCTCCGTTGGCAGAATTCCCTCCAGATCGACATTCGCCTTCAAGTGAAGCAGGCTGAAAGCATCTGGCCTCAGACCTAGCGCACCGAAGATCGTGCCCGCGCCATTGTTCTTCGATAGCCCGTCGATCAGAGCGAAGGCATCCTCGTCCGAAACACTCGGGCGATGCTCGATGTCGAAATACTTCTGCAGCTCGTGCTCGACCGCCGCGCGGTCCAGATCCATCGATCTGACCAGCCGGTGGGTGGGCAACACGACCAGTCCCGAGTCTTCCAAATCCACGAGCAGCATGAGGACGAAGTTGAACGCCTCGTCGCCCGTGAAGTCTGGATGCTTCTCCCGCATCTGGTCGCGGTAGCGCAAAGCGGTCTGATAGCGATGATGGCCATCAGCAATGTAGATTCGCGCCCCCAGCATCGACCAGTGAAGCTCGTGGAGATGCTGAACATCGTCGATGACCCAGAGGCGGTGATCTTCCCCATCCTCGTCGCGCAACTCGAACGTCGGACGATCCTCCGTCCGCGACCGCAGAAGGCGTGCGATCACTCCGGTCTCGTCCTCATAGAGCCCAAAGGCCGGGCTGAAATTGGCGTGGCAGGCGCGCATCAAATGAAGTCGATCGGCCAGGGGTTTTGCCAGCGTCTCCTCGTGAGGGAAGATCACTCCAGCGTCCCACTCTTCCAGCCTCACGCAGGCGAGATAGCCACGCCGCACCTTCCGCTGCCCCCTGTGATCGAACTCTTGCTCGTACAGATAGATCGATGGCTGTGGGTCCCGCGAGAGAACGTGCGCCTCCTGCCAGCGCACAAAGATCTCCGCTGCCCGCGTATACTTGTTGTTCTCGGCATTATCGCCCTTCTGGTCCAGCCCAAGCTCCAGGCGAATGACATTGTATTCACTCTTCTCGTAATATGCCTTTTGGGCCTGAGGCGAGATCGTGTCATAAGGCGGCGTAGTCACCAGCGATTGCTCGCCAACCTTGCTCAGATTATAGCGCAAACCACGAAATGCACGAACGTCTGCCACGTAACTCTCCTTACTACGACAATGGAGTCAGGATGATCTCGGCGCGCTGCTTCAGCTTATCGATCATCTCTTCGGCAACAGCCACCAGGTCTCCCACGCTTGAAGCGAACCCCTTGCTCTTATTTCGGACGGCAACGATTTCGGCGACCTTCTCGGCGACACGTTCCACGCCGGCCAACAGAAAAGCGTCAATCAAACGGAGTAACACCACATCTTCTTCCCGCAGCCTCGCCCGGCTTCCCCAGGGACTGCCGCTGGGATCGAAACCTTTAATTGCATCGATCAGCGATTGCAGCGACATCACAGCCATGTCGACCTCGGCAAACCTGCGATCACGTCTGGCCAGGAGATCCACTCCAACCTCTGCCAGCCGATCCCGCTGCGCTACCAGGCCATTGGCCACCTGCTGCCGCAGCAACTTATCATCAGCCAAGCGACTATCCACGCGTGCGTATCCGTGGAACCCGGGGAGCATTTCGGAGATTCTGTTCGCCGCTGTGCCGTCTTCAGCCATCCGAATCTAACCTGCCTACCGTTCACCCGGTAACTAGCCACACGGCGAGCCACCGGGCCATCGACAATTATAACGTGAGGGAAATTGGATGACAAGACTGGCAGGGCTACTTGGCTGAATTGGCTACTGCAGGCCCGTCATCCTTTCGCGAAGCTTCGTAAGGCGCTCGTTATAGCCAGCTAATTTAGCGCGCTCCTTCTCGACCACCACAGGAGGCGCCTTCGCGACGAAACCTGGATTCGCCAGGGTGGCTTCCGTTCTGGCGGCCAGGGCTTTAACGTCCTCGATCTCCTTGCGGATGCGTTCGATCTCGGCCGTCACGTCGATCATTCCGGCCAGCGGCAAATAGACCTCGACCTCACCGACGATGACGTGAAGGGCCTGCGTGGGACGTCGATCGAGACGCTCGTGAATCTCGAGCGTCTCCACCCGCGCCAGGGTCTTGATGATCGCCTGTTGCCGCTCGAACAACTGCGTTCTGGCCCCCGCGACGACGATGGCTTCTATGCGGCGGGCCGGCTCGATGCCGAACTCTGCTCGGGCATTCCTGATTCCGCGAACGGCACCCATCAAAAGATCAAGATCAGTCTCAGCCTCGGGATAGACCGGGCCAGGGATCGGCCAGGAAGAGACCATCAAGCTATCGCCGACGTGCGGCAAATGCTGCCAGATCTCTTCCGTGACGAACGGCATAAAAGGATGCAGCAGGTGTAACATCTTGTCCAACACGTCGCCCAGCACCGCCAGGGTGGTCATCTTCGCTCTATCGGAGCCTTTACCGTACAGAACGATCTTGGAGATCTCGATGTACCAATCACAGAATTCGTTCCAGAGGAACTCGTAGATTATTCGCCCAGCCTCGCCGAACTGGAACTGCTCGAGCAGGTTCGTGGCATCGGCGACGACGCGGCTGCACCGACTGATGATCCATTTGTCGGCTAGCTGATAATCGCCTTCGTCCGGCTGGAAGTCGCCAACTCCGTCCGGCGGCAAGACACTCTGAACGTACCTGGCCGCGTTCCAGAGCTTGTTGGCGAAGTTCCGGCCCGCCTCGAGCTTCTCCTCGGACATCTTCATATCGTTGCCGGGCGTGCTTCCGGTGAGGATGGCAAAGCGGAGCGCGTCGGCACCGTATTTGGCGATCACGCCCAAGGGGTTGGCGACGTTGCCTTTAGACTTGCTCATCTTCTCGCCCTTGTCGTCCCGCATCAGGCCGTGCAGATAAACGTGCCGGAACGGCACATCGCCGGTGCATTCCAGCCCCATCATTATCATTCTGGCAACCCAGAAGAAAATGATATCGTAGCCCGTCTCCATCACGTCGGTAGGATAGAAATAGCGATAATCTTCGGTCTCGGTGGGCCAGCCCAGCGTGCTGAAAGGCCACAACCCGGAGCTAAACCAGGTATCCAGCACGTCAGGATCCTGCACTATCCGCGGGCTATTACACTTGGCGCAGGTTGTCGGCGTCTCCACGCTGACGGTAAGCTCGCCGCAGTCCTCACAGTACCAGACCGGTATACGGTGGCCCCACCATAGCTGGCGGGAGATGCACCAATCGCGGATGTTCTCCATCCAATTAAAGTAAACCTTGCCGAATCGCTCGGGGATGAAGCGAATCCGTCCATCCCGCACGGCATCGATCGCAGGTTCCGCGAGCGGCTTGATCCGGACAAACCACTGCCTGGAGACGATGGGCTCGACGACGCTGCCGCATTTCTCACAATGTCCGATGGAGTGGACGTGGTCCTCGATCTTGACCAACAAACCCTCGGCCTTCAAGTCCTCGAGAAGCTCTGTTCGGCAGGCGTAGCGATCAAGGCCCGCGTATTTGCCGGCGTTCTCGTTCATGGTGGCGTCGAGGTTCAGGATATTGATCGACGGCAGGTTATGGCGTTTGCCAACCTCGTAGTCGGTCGGGTCGTGCGCCGGCGTCACCTTCACCGCGCCTGTGCCGAACGACGGATCGACCGCGGGATCGGCGATGATCGGGATGACCCTTTTGACCTCGGGCAGGACCGCCTTGCGACCGATAAGATCTTTATAGCGCGGATCATCGGGATTCACGGCGACGGCGGTGTCCCCAAGGATAGTCTCGGGCCGCGTCGTCGCCACGGTTATGTACTGCTCGGGTTTCCCTTTCTCGGCAACCAGCGGATAGCGCACGTACCACAGCTTCGCCTGCGTCTCCTCGTGATCCACCTCGAGGTCTGACAGGGCGGTGGTGCAACGAGGACACCAGTTAATCATGTATTCGCCACGGTAGATCAATCCTTTGTCGTACAGACGGACAAAGGTTTCTCGCACAGCCCGAGAAAGGCCCGGGTCCAGGGTAAACCTCTGGCGGGTCCAATCGCACGAGGCGCCCATTCGTCGCAGTTGTTCGGTGATGACGTTCCCGTATTTCTCCTTCCACCGCCACACGGCCTCGACGAACTTTTCGCGACCGAGATCGAAGCGGGTCAACCCCTGTTTCGCCAGCTCGCGCTCGACGACGTTCTGAGTGGCGATGCCGGCGTGATCGGTACCTGGCAGCCATAGCGCCTGCCGTCCCTGCATTCGCCGCCAGCGAATGATGATATCCTCAAAGGCGACGAACATCGCGTGGCCATAGTGCAGCTCGCCGGTCACGTTTGGTGGCGGCATAGAGATGACAAAAGGCTGCTTGTCCCAATCTACTTTCGGCGTGAAGTAGCCCTCGCTTTCCCAGAAGGCGTATAGCCTCTCTTCAACCTTTCGGGGATCATACGCCTTGGCCATCTCTTCGCGTCGAGTTCCGGCTGGATCCATGGGTATTGCTCCTTAACGGTCGATATGCCTTCGGGGCGAAATCAAGGTCAAACTAAAAACTCCCTTCGTTCAACTGACGAAAGGAGCGCTTTCAGGTGCGGCATTAACAGACATGGGTCGGCACGTGCGGTGCCTTCCCGCCAGCCTCGACCTCACGCCCGTCATATTGTAACGTATGCGCGCAAGGCACGTCAATGCCGAATGGCAGGAAAGTTTGCGTTGTGAGGAGTCCCAATTGATTGGACACGCTGATGCGCCCGATACGGCCGCGCTGGCCATGGCATACAGGCACAAACACAGGCCTAAACTCCTTGACTTTTAGTACCCGCTTTGGTATATTTTCCAAGAGCGTAAGCTGTGCTAGTTGCGGCATGCGCCGCCGAGGGGATCAGCTCTCATAGTTTCTCGTGCTGTGTATCCCGGTTATGATGGAATGCCAGGGTACAGCGCAGGCCAAAGGTTGGCAGCTCAGCCACGGTAGATCTCTCGCCCCGCGAGATGATCCGTCCGTCTGAGCTATTTTTCTAAGGAATGACATCCCCTGGTTTCCAGCTCAAAAGGAAAATGTGGTTGGAACGTGTTTGGCTGGAGGGAGTGAATGGCAGAAATGGAATCAGGAACGCGGAAAGAACTGCGGCGTGCCTACGGATTCGACGAGGTGGCGCTGGTACCGGGCAACGTGACGATCAACCCGGTGGACATCGACCTTTCGTGGCGAATCGGCGGGTGCGAGTTCGCTATCCCTGTGTTGGCATCAGCTATGGACGCAGTCGTTAATCCTGATTTTGCCGTTCGCTTTGGGCGATTCGGTGGCCTGGCGGTCTTGAATCTCGAGGGTTTGCAAACGCGATATGAGAATCCTGAGGAGCCACTGGCCGAGATCGCACAATCCTCACCAGCAGAAGTGACGTCACTGATCCAGCGGGTTTATCAGCAGCCGATTCGTCCTGCCCTCATTGGAGAGCGCATTCGCTCGATCAAGCAGGCAGGGGTTATCGCCGCTGTGGCTTGCACACCTCAGAATGCCCCCGAGTTTGCACCCCTGGCAGTTGAAGCAGGTGCAGAACTCTTCGTAGTGGCGTCAACTGTGACCACGGCCAGACACATCTCTGCCGGCAAACAGGAACTATCTTTCGAGAAGTTTTGCAGTTCTATGGAAGTTCCGGTGCTGGTGGGCAACTGCGTGAGCTACAGCGCCGCTCGCGAGCTGATGCAGACTGGTATAGCTGGCCTGCTCGTAGGAGTGGGGCCAGGCGCAGCCTGTACGAGTCGCGAGGTGCTGGGGGTTGGAGTTCCACAAGTTACGGCAACTATCGATTGCGCCGCAGCACGAGACGATCACTTTCGAGAAACTGGGCGCTACGTCCCCATCATCACCGATGGTGGGATGCGTACCGGCGGAGACATCAGCAAGGCAATAGCTGCTGGAGCCGACGCCGTGATGCTAGGGTCCCCGTTCGCGCAATCTGCGGAAGCTCCCGGACGCGGCTACCATTGGGGAATGGCGACGCCCCATCCGGGTCTGCCACGCGGCACACGCATACGCGTCGAAATTAACGGTTCGCTGCAACAAATTCTTTTCGGCCCGACGTCCAGGACGGACGGGACCCAAAACCTGATGGGGGCATTGCGCACGTCGATGGGCGTTTGTGGCGCGGCCAACATCAAGGAGATGCAACAAGCAGAGATGGTCATCGCACCCGCGATAGTGACCGAGGGCAAGATATGGCAGCTAACCGGCAGAAAGTAGGAGATAGTGCCAGATGGCGGACAACAACGAGAATTTCGTTGCCCTCTTTATCGACTGGGACAACCTGGCTATCAGCATTGCCGCTGATCTGGGGGGAGCAACCCCAGATGTCAAGCGTATCGTACAGACGGCTCAGAAGTACGGAACAATCCTGATCGCTCGCGCCTATGCCGAGTGGAATGCAACAAGCGACCGACTCAACCTTTATCGCGCCGGTGTCGAGCCGGTGTATGCCCCGACCTTCCGTTTCGATGCAGACCCCATCACCCAGGCCGCCCGTGGGAAGAGCCTGGCAGACCCGTGTATGGTGGCGGATTGCGTAGATATCCTTCATTTACTTCCAAAAATCACTACCTTCGTCGTGGTGAGCGGCGATAAGGACCTTATCCCTGTGGTGCGATTGGCTCAGCTTCGGGGAAAACGCGTCGCCGTCATTGGGCCAGACTACGCAGCCGGCGTGCTGCGGGAGATAGCCGACGAATTCATCTCTTACAGAACCCTTGTAGAGGCCGGTAACGGCAGGATGGCTGAATCGTCGATGGCTGAGACAGCCAAGGGTAATCACCGCCGTCCCCCCGTCAGGGCGGTTCCAAGCCAGCAGCCTAGCAGGATGACGCGTGACATCCGCCCGGCAGCCGTACCACAGCCCCCGGTGAAGGCAAGGCCACGAGACATTCTCCCCGATCAGCCGGAGCCGACCCCTCAGACAGTCGTATCCGAGATCTCAGAGTTACCGGCGATCGAGGCGGCTGCTCCCAAGGAGGTCGCATACGATCTCCCAACGGTCTTCGCTGCTTTGGTCGATATCGTGAAGCAGCGCACCGGCGAGGGCAAACACCGACTGCGAGCGACGAATCTCAAGGATTCCTTGATGATCAGACTTCCTGGCTTCAGCGAACGGAAATACGGTTTTGCCAAGTTCAAGGATTTCCTCCTATCGGCCGAGAAGGCCGGGTTCATCTCGGTGAGCGTGGCCGGACCTGTCCACTGGGTGTCGCTGCCTGAGAAGATCGATGAGACGAGCGAGGCTCTTGCGCCTGCCGTCGTCGAGCAGCCTGTCGCCGCAGAAGCGCCAGACATTATCAGTATAGCCGACGACCACTACGCAGGTATCGTCAAGTTTCTCATCGACCTGCGAGGCCGCAGCAGGTGGCTTACCTACACCTACGTGCTCACCAATCTCATCAGCTTCCTCAACAGGCTGCTACCGCAGGCAGACGCGGAATCCGCTGCGCGAGCAACGCTCAACAGGCTGGTTCAAGAGGGCATCCTGCGCATAGACCGTGAGCCCCAGGAGGTGGAGGTCGGCGGCATCAAGCACCGGGTGAGAATGTGTCACATCGAAGAGAAGCACCCGCTGGTGGCAGAGATGCTTACGGCAATTAGGTCTGAAACACAGCAGGTAGAGGCCGAGCTGGCCACCATGCAGACAACCGAATTGGCTGAGGAATCGCCAGAGCCTGAGCCCGCCGCACTGATAGCTTCCGAAGGTGAGGACGGTCTCGCGGGGGTGGAGCCATTGGCCGACGAGGCGAACGTGGGGCCAGAAGACGTATCCGAATGCCCACCCGAAGCGGTGGAGCAGGTCGGCGCCCAGCCCACGGCGACGGGTGATGTCGAGCCCGCGGCAACGTCAGAAGAAGATGAAACGAGCCAGGCGCCCGCACCACAAGAGCCGCCAGTGGCTTCGTCGAAGGGCGACCGTCAGCCTGAAACCGAGCAGGTCAGGAACGGCGACGCTCAGACCACCGCGGCCGCCGAAGCCAAGGTCGACCATGGGTCGGCCCTCATTGGCATCGGCGTTCCGCTTCGCCTTGACGAGGCCTTTGCGGCAGTCGATAGAGTGATTCGGAAGTCGACCGCCGCTGGCAGAGCCGGTAAGATGGGCGTAAGACTGACCGGACTGAAGGCCAAGCTCACGGGCGAACTCGGACACTTCGACGAGCAAATCTACGGATTTAGCAAGTTCAAGGATTTTCTGGTTGCTGCCGAGCGGGCTGGATGGATCAAACTGGAAGCCTCGGGGCCAGCGGTATGGGTGAAGCTTCCCGCTGCACCCGAAGATGAGCCCCCGACCGATTCCGCACCGCCGCCCATAGTGGAGCCAGAAACGGAACTGAAGCAGGCTGACGTGAAAAGTGCTGGCAAGAGGCCACGTGGACCCCGGCGACGCTCGCAGGCCAAGGCGAAAGAGGTGCTAGTTGAAACATAATAAAGAAGCGCCCGATCTGAGCCACAGAGTAGCGGCTACCGACGACCTGGAGATATCCGCGTATCTTCAGGTCGCGGAGACGCGAAAGGTTCTCGCCGATCAAGAATCGGAAGTGCCTTCGTCCACAAACTCGCCGATCTCCCGTGAGGCTGTCGTAATCCTCGACTTCGGCTCGCAGTACAGTCAGTTGATCGCACGACGCGTGCGCGAGTGCCACGTCTACTGTGAGATTCTGCCTCCGGATGCGCCCTACGAGCGAGTGCAGGCACTGCAGCCGCGTGGGTTCATCCTGTCTGGAGGACCCGCGAGCGTGTATGACACGGACGCGCCCAAACTGCCAGGCTACGTACTCGAAACCGGACTGCCCGTTCTGGGCGTTTGCTACGGAATGCAGCTCGTTGCCCAGGAACTCGGCGGCCTTGTGGCCCCGGCAACGAAGCGAGAATACGGCCACGCGGTGGCCTATGTCAATGACACCAGCAGCCGCATCTTCACGGGTCTGCCGTTTAGCTTTTCGGTCTGGATGAGCCACGGCGATCAGGTGTCGCAGTTGCCACCTGGCTTCCAGGTACTCGCCTACACCGATAACTCGCAGGTAGCCGCGATGGGCAAAGAGAAAATCTTTGGCCTTCAATTTCACCCCGAGGTCGTACACACGACCGAGGGCAAGAACATAATCAGAAATTTTCTCTATGAGGTCTGTGGCTGCGAAGGGAGTTGGACTCCGGGTTCGTTCGTCTCCGATACAATGCAACGAATACGTGAGCAAGTAGGCAGTGGCAAGGTCATTTGCGCGTTGAGCGGCGGCGTCGATTCCGCGATCACGGCCACGCTGGTCCATAAAGCGGTCGGCGATCAATTGACCTGTATCTTCGTCAACAACGGCTTGCTGCGGCGCGAGGAAGCGGAGAGAAACATCCACACGTTTCAAAAGAATCTTCAGATGAACCTTGTTTATGTGGACGCCACCGACAGGTTTCTGAGCAGGCTGATCGGAATCATCGACCCCGAGCTCAAACGCCGCATAATCGGCGAGGAGTTCATTCGCGTGTTCGAGGAAGAAGCGCGCAAAATCGGCAATATCGACTTCCTCGCCCAGGGCACGCTTTATCCCGATGTGATCGAGAGCACGACGCCCGAGACGAAGGCGGCGGCCAAGATAAAGACACACCACAACGTCGGCGGCCTACCACCCAACCTCAGATTCTCCCTGGTCGAGCCGCTGCGCTATCTCTTCAAAGACGAGGTACGCGCCGTCGGCATCGAGCTGGGTCTGCCTGAAGAGATGGTCTATCGTCAACCATTCCCTGGTCCAGGCCTGGCCATCAGGGTCATCGGAGAGGTGACTCGCGAGAGGCTCGAGGTACTACGAGCCGCAGACTGGATCGTCATGAATGAGGTGAAGAGGTCTGGGCTGTATCGCGAGCTATGGCAAAGCTTCGCCATTTTGACGCCGCTGCGCAGCGTCGGAGTGATGGGCGATGGTAGAACCTACGCCAACGTCGTGGCCGTAAGAGCGGTCACCAGTGAGGATGGGATGACGGCGGATTGGGCTCACCTGCCCTACGATGTGCTGGCCAGAATATCGAACCGCATCGTCAACGAGGTTCCCGGCGTCAATCGCGTCGTCTACGACATCAGCTCCAAGCCTCCATCTACTATCGAGTGGGAGTGAACTTGAACAGTGCGCGTATTAGTCGTAGGTAGCGGGGCGAGAGAGCATGCCATCATCTGGAAGCTTTCTCAAAGCCCACGCATCACACAGTTGTATTGTGCCCCGGGCAATGGTGGCACGAGAGCGATAGCGGAGAACCTGGCAATCTCGGCGACGGACGTCGCGGACCTGGTCGAGTGGGCGCAAGCTCACTCCATCGACCTCACAGTCATCGGGCCCGAAGACCCTCTCGCAGCCGGCATCGCCGATCGTTTCAGGGAATTGAGCCTGCCGGTCTTCGGACCGAGCAAAGAGGGGGCCAGGATCGAGAGCAGCAAGGCCTGGGCAAAAGAGCTTATGCAGCGCTATCACGTGCCCACTGCCGCCAGCGCCACATTCACCGAGCCCTCCGAGGCGGAAGAATATTTACGCCACCAATCTCTGCCTATCGTCGTCAAAGCCGACGGTCTGGCCGCGGGCAAGGGCGTGATCGTCGCTCACACGCGCGAGGAAGCTCTGGCCGCCGTGGCGCACATTATGAAAGATAGGGCGGTTGGCGAAGCCGGAAGTCGGATAATAATTGAGGAGTGCCTGACAGGGGTTGAGGTATCGGTGCTCGCCTTCACCGACGGAAAATCAATCCGTCCGATGGTTCCCGCCTGCGATTACAAGCGGGTGTTCGACAACGACAACGGCCCGAACACCGGAGGAATGGGCGCGTACTCTCCGCCGCGATTTGCCACGAAAGAGCTGCTTGCGCAAATAGAGGAAACCGTTCTTCAGCCGATCGTTGACGGAATGGCCGCCGAGGACGTCCCATATTCAGGCGTGCTCTACGCAGGGATGATGGTCACCGAGAGCGGGCCCAAGGTGCTAGAGTTCAATTGCCGCTTCGGCGACCCCGAGACCCAGGTCATTCTGCCCCGGCTGAAGAGCGATCTGCTGGACGTCATGTTGCGCATCGTCGAAGGCAAGCTCGGAGAAGCCGATGTCCAGTGGTCAGAAGAGGCTTCCTGCGGCGTCGTGCTCGCCTCGGGGGGATATCCAGGCCCGTTTGCCAAAGGATATCCCATCTCTGGCCTCGAGACGATCGATTCCGACGCTCTGGTCTTTCAAGCCGGCACGGCGAGGCAGGGAGGGGCGACCATCACGTCGGGAGGACGCGTGCTCACGGTGGTCGGGCTCGACAAGGACCTGGCCGGAGCGAGGGCGAAGGCCTACGCCAACGCCACCAGAATATCTTTCGATGGGTGCCACTATCGTAAGGACGTTGCTTTAAGAGAGGTCTAGAAATGCCGCTGGTCTCCGTGGTGATGGGTAGCGATTCCGACAAGCCATTTATGCAAGGCACGATCGACATACTATCCGAGATGGGAATAGAATGTGAGATGGTAGTGATGTCGGCACATCGCAATCCGGAGGCGGTGAGGGAGTTTGGCCAGACGGCGCGCCAGCGAGGCATCGAAGTGATCGTCGCCGGCGCGGGTGCGGCGGCGCACTTGCCAGGGGTCCTGGCGTCGTGGACGACGATACCGGTCATCGGCGTGCCCTTGCCCACCAGCGATCTCAACGGGGTCGATTCGCTATACGCGATCGTGCAGATGCCAGCCGGCATTCCGGTGGCCACGGTAGCCATTGGCAAGGCTGGCGCCAAGAATGCCGCCTATCTCGCCGCCCAAATCCTGGGTCTCAAGTTCGATCGCATCCGACAGTCCTACGAAGATCACCGGAGGCGCCTCGCCCAGCCGATGAGTTGATACGCATGCTGGGCAAGGGTTCCGCGTTTTGTCGTGTTGTAATGAGCGTGGCGAGGATAGGGTAAGGGTGCTCGACTGTTCGAACAGGCGAACTCTCACCCAGCCTCTCCCTCTTGCGAAATGGAGAGGGGAAATTGTCGTCAGCCTGCCATGCAGCCAAATACAGTGGAAGAATGCCGTCGATACACGGAAACGTGGAAGAAACGGAGGACGTGGCGGTGCGCCTGTCTAGGCGGAAAGCCGCTCCTTCGATTTGAGGAACTGTAGCACCCCGCTTCTGCTCAGGAGACCGATGATCCGGCCGCCGTCGACCACGGGCACCTGGGAGATTTCTCGCTCGCCCATTTCCTCCAGAGCCTGATCGGCGCGTTCCGACGGATGAATCGTCTTGATATTCTCGATGCCGGTCATCACCTCGGCGACAAATGTTTGCTCCCAGTCTTGCTGCGGCACCTCCCTGAGGCTGTCCAAGGTAACCATTCCTACGAGCCGCCGCCCGTGTACGACGGGGAAAGCCACCATATTGTATTTCGAGACGTAGCTTTCGACAAGCTCTTTCACTGAAAGGTATTCCTCAACCGTCGGACAATCCGTGGTCATCACTTCTTTCACGGATACGTCCTTCAGTAGGCTGTAAGCCAACGAGTTTTGATAGCTGGATTCCGCCGCGTTTTGCAGAAACCAGCCGATGACGATGAGCCAGATCCCATTGAGCCAACTGCCAATGAGCGCCGCACCTACACCTGTCAGAATGAACAGATATCCGATAACACGGCCGGACGTCGATGCGACGCGTGTGGCACGACGAAAATCATCGCTCAAACGCCAGAGCGTCGCTCGCAGGAGTCTTCCGCCATCCAGGGGGAGTCCAGGAATCACGTTGAACAGAGCGAGCATACCGTTGGTGGTGGCAAGATAAAACGATAGCGCCGCAATCTGTTCGCTGAACCCAGCGGAGAAGTACCAGGTCCCACCGAACAGCACAGCCAGACCCACGCTCGCAGCCGGCCCGGCCGCGGCGACAGCCAGCTCTGTTGTTGGCGAGTCAGCCTCTTTCCTGATATTGGCGACCCCACCTAGAATGAAAAGGGTAATGTCTCTGACCGGGATCCCCAGACGAATCGCTACCAGCGAATGCGCGAGCTCGTGCAGCAGCACTGAGGCAAAGAACAGCGTGGCTGTAGCTGTGCCAACCAGCCAGTAGGTTGTCTCGGACCAGTCAGGATGGTAATTAGGAAAATACATCTTGGCCAGGGTCACGAGGATTCCGCCGAATATCACAAACCAGCTATAATGAATGGCGATTACAATTCCGCATATTCTCCCTACGCGCCATGATCCCTTCATCGATGCCACTCCAGACTGTGTCACATCGATTAGCTGCAAGAACCGTGCCAGCAGGCTGGCTCTCAACCAGAACTTGATTATTTCAAGCTTTTCAAGCATAATATTGACAATCGTGGCTGGCATCACTATTATCAACACATAGAGTGGCATCTGTTTCTGTTGAAGGAGGGGAAAATGCCAAATAGCAAGACGTGGGACCCTATCGCTCAATCGATGATCGAGAAAGCCAACGAGCAAGGGTTCTCCACCGCGTTCAGCCGTGCTGAGGCGATGAAGCCTTGTCCGATAGGGAGGGGTGGTAGTTGCTGTTCGTTCTGCTTTATGGGGCCTTGCCGAATGGTCGGCAAGAATCGCGAGGAATTAGCAGGCATCTGTGGCGCGAGGCCGGCCACGATCGCCGCGCGGAATCTTGCGCGCTGGATAGCCGCGGGCGCGGCGTCGCACTCTGATCATGGCCGCGACATGGCCATCGCTCTGCGTGAGACGGCAAAGGGAAAGGCACAGGGCTACGAGATCAAGGACGTCAAGAAGCTCTATGCCACGGCGAAGTACCTTGGCGTCAAGGTGGAGGACAGAACAAAAGAGGAGATAGCGATCGACGTTGCCAACGCAGCGCTCGAGGTTTGGAAAGGGCAAGAAGGAGAAATAGTTTGCCTCTCGAGGGCACCTAAGCGACGCCAGGAAATCTGGCGAAGTCTTGGCATCGCGCCTCGTGGTGTCGATAGAGAGATCGTCGAGACCCTCCACCGCACAGGGATGGGCACCGATCAGGATCCCGAGCACATTCTGATGCACGCGCTGCGAGCCTCGATGACAGACGGTTGGGGCGGCTCGATGATCGCCACCGACATCGGCGATATCCTGTTCGGAACCCCCAAGCCCGTGCGGTCCAAGGTCAACCTTGGGGTGTTGAAAGAGGACGAGGTGAACATCGTCGTCCACGGCCACGAGCCGCTGCTCTCTGAGATGATCGTGCTCGCCGCGAGCGATCCAGAGTCCATTGAATACGCGAAGTCCAAGGGGGCCAATGGCATCAACCTGGCAGGCATCTGCTGCACGGCCAACGAGGTCCTGATGCGCCAGGGAGTGCCTTCGGCAGGGAACTTCCTGAATCAGGAGCTGTCGATCCTCACGGGAGCTGTCGACGCGATGGTCGTGGACGTGCAGTGTGTGATGCAGGCGCTCCAGGGGTTGAGCACCAAGTTCCATACAAAGCTAATCACGACCTCGAAGAAGGCCAAGATAACCGGTGCCACGCACATTCAGTTTGACGAGCACAAGGCTCTGTCCATCGCCAAGCTGATCGTCAAAACGGCGATCGATAATTACCCCAACCGAGGTAAGAGTGAGATACCTGAGGGGCTCGACGATCTAGTCGCCGGGTTCTCGCACGAGTACATTAGCTATATGCTCGGTGGCATCTATCGGGCCTCTTTCAGAGCCCTTAACGACGCGATCATCGAGGGCCGCATCAAGGGCGTGGCCGGCATCGTCGGCTGCAACAACCCGAGAACGGTTCAAGATCAGGGACACAATTACCTGACCCGCGAGTTTATCAGCCGCGATGTGCTTGTCGTACAAACAGGCTGTGGCGCCATCGCCTCGGCCAAGGCTGGGCTCCTTACCCCCGAGGCGCTCCAGTACGCCGGGCCCGGCTTACGCGAGGTGTGCGAAGCGGTCGGCATCCCGCCGGTGATCCACCTCGGGTCCTGCGTGGACAACTCGCGGATTCTGACGATTGCCACGAACATGGTGACCGAGGGCGGCCTTGGAGACGACATAGCGGACCTACCGGCGGTGGGCATCGCCCCCGAATGGATGCACGAGAAGGCTCTATCCATCGGCGCCTACTTCGTCGCCTCCGGCGTTTACGTGCTCTTCGGCGGCGGCGAATCGCCTGTGGGGGACAGCGCCGAGGTCACAGAGATCATCACCAAAGGATGGGAGGAGAAGGTAGGAGGTAAGCTGGAGTTCGAGCCAGACTTCGACGAGATACTGCGGAAATCTATGGACCACATAGAGTTGAAGCGTAAGGCGCTCAAGCTCGGCAGTTGGGCTCCTGGCAAGTACACTCGAACCTACGTCACCCCTCAGGAACTGGCACGCAGAGGCCAGGCCGCGCTGGAGGAGTAATAACAGCGGGTTATCCTCGTTTTTGATCAGTCGGACCCCCGTAGGGGCAGGCTTGAAACCTGCCCCTACGGGGATGGTTGCCAGCTCAATTCCAGTGTAGATTGCTGTTCCAGTGTAGATTGCTGTAAGGATCGAGGAATAAGAAGAAAGCCCTGATGCGTCGCACGTATCGGGGCTTTATATTATATAATCAGAGTTAAAACGACGCGGTCTGCGAGACCGCGTCGGTCTGGTCCCGAAGCCGCTCGCCCTTTATGGCGTGAAGCGTCATCAATCAGTGCGTCCTATTCCCCCCTCGAACCCGCGAATCACCTCGGCCACTCGCTCGACGCTTTCCAGTGGCAGCTCCGGGTACATCGGTAAGGATAGCACCTCTCGGGCGTGCCGCTCGGCAACCGGATAGGCGCCTGCACTGTAGCCGAGATCACGATAGGCCTCCTGCAGGTGGATAGGCACCGGATAATGAATGACCGTCCCAACCCCGCTGGCCTCCAGGTACCGCTGTAGCTCATCACGCCTCTGGCTACGAATCGCGTACAGATGGTACACGTGCCGCCCGTAACCCAGTTCTGTCGGGGTCCTCACGGATGTGTCAGCCAGCAACCGATCGTATAAGGCCGCCCGCTCCCGACGGGCTTCATTCCACCCATCGAGATACCGCAGCTTGACCCGCAGAATCGCCGCCTGCATCTCGTCCAGTCGGCTGTTGAACCCTTTGATCGAGTGATAGTAGCGCACCTTTTGCCCATAGTTCCGCAGTAATTGAACCTTGCGCGCCACTTCCTCGTCATCGGTGACGACCATGCCTCCATCGCCATAGCCACCCAGGTTTTTACTGGGATAGAAGCTGAAGCAGCCCGCGTCTCCCAGCGCGCCCACCCGTCGTCCACGATACTCCGTTCCGTGCGCCTGGGCCGCGTCCTCGACCACACTGATGTTGCGCCGGCGCGCGATGTCCAGAATCGGACCCATATCCGCCGCCTGTCCGTACAGGTGCACCGGAACTATCGCCCGGGTCTTGCTGGTGATCGCGGATTCAAGCCAGTTCGGATCCATGTTGCAGCTAGCAGGATCGATGTCGGCCAGCGACGGAATCGCTCCGGCGAACGAGATGGCGGAAGCGGTCGGCACGGCAGTGTTGGGCACGGTGATCACTTCGTCGCCAGGCTGAACGCCGCACGCAAGCAGCGCCAGGTGCAGGGCTTCGGTCCCCGAGCCCACACCCACCGCGTACTTCGCACCACAGTAGTCCGCGAACTCCATCTCGAGTCGCTCCACGTTCTCACCGAGGACGAACCAGCCCCCCTCGAGAACCGTTTGAATGGCCTCATCTATCTCGCTCTTTATCGCGGCATACTGCGATTTCAACTCACCAAATGGGATCATGTCCAGTATCGCTCCTTATTGGCCAGCAAATACTCCACGGTCCGACTCAGCCCCTCGCGCAAGCCCACCACCGGCTCCCATCCCAACGTCTCCTTGATCTTCTCGAACGAGCCGTAGTAGTCCCCAATGTCTATCCGCTTGCGGTCTTCCGGGAACGGAACGACCCGATAGCTGGCCTGAGGGCAGAGATCAATCAGCATCTCGACGAATTGGAGCAAGCTCACTATCTCTGGCCCCCCCAGGTTATAGACCTGTCCGTTCACGTCATCGCTAGACGCCGCCAATAGAAAAGCCAGCACAGCATCGTCGACGTATGTAAAATCCCGACGCTGCTGGCCGGTGCCAAAGATCTTTATCTCCTCGCCGTCGATGGCCTGCCGAATCAACCAGCCCACGAACCCCTGCCGGTTGTGCTTCACCAGTTGGCGTGGGCCGTAGGTATTTGTGAGCCTCAGCGACGTCGCCTTTATGCCGTACACGTTGTTGTACACAATGTGGTACCACTCGCCGGCCATCTTGTTGATGCCGTTGACATCCGTGGGACGGAGCAGGTGACGCTCATCCACAGGCAGATATTCGGGGACGCCGTAGATCTGACGTGTGCTGGCAAAGACGACCTTGACCGTGGGATTGTTGTTCCGACATGCCTCGAGGATCGAAAGCTGGCTGTGGCAGTTGATCTCCAGATCCGTGTAAGGATCCGCCATACTATCGATGTGACTGACCTGGCCCGCGAGATTGAAAATGTAGTCCTGGCCCTGCACCAGATGGTTCATCGTCGAGCGGGTGCGAACGTCGGCAATGTTTATCCGCACCACGTCCTTGATGTCTTCGACGTTGGCCATGTTGCCGCCGTAGTCGGGAATAAGTGAGTCTACTAGCAGAACGTTCGCACCATATTCGACAAGATAGCGAGCCAGGTTGCTGCCAATGAATCCCAGCCCGCCGGTGACCATCACGTTCTTGTTTCGGAAGACGTTGCGCAAATCCACCATGCTTTGCCTCGACTCCACCATGCTTTGCCTCGACAAGGAAAAGGAACTGTGTTGGTAGGGTAGCATAGGGGACCGCAGGTGTCAAGAAAACGGGCTGGCACCCGAAAAACGGGTAATCCGCTTCAAGAATGGCACGCAGTTTAACCGCAGAGAGCGCAAAGAGCGCAAAGAAATTAATGGGAGTCTTCACCCTTCTGCGGAACGGTGGCGAAAGATGATGAGGGCGGGATTGAAATCCGCCCCTACCTGGTTTAGACACCCGTGCAGGAATCAATAATAACAGCCAGTAACCGAGCTGTATTGGGTCGTGTCGGAACTACTGCGTCAGGACCCCCGTGGCGTAGTCCACCCGTCCGTCAGACGCCACCACTTTGATAACGTAGTAGTAGGATCCGGGGCCCACCCCCTGGCCCGCGTTATCAGCTCCGTCCCAGACGAGTGTCACACGTCCCGCCGGGGCCGCGTCCGTGGTAATCGAACGCTTCAGCGCTGACTGGACCCTGTTCCATTCGTGGATATCGAGTTTCATGCTGCTCGCCGCAACCGGAATCGAGAACGTGAAAAATACGGCCGGATACTTCGGCTTCAGCTTGAACACGAGAGGCATAAAAAGCCTGAAATCGGGCGAAGGAGATGCTGGCGACGATGCCGCCTGCGGTGTGGACTGCAGTGTCGCGGCCGCCGTGCCAACCGAACGCACGTTCCAGGATAGGCCAGAGATGAGCGGGCCGGTGGACGGCGCCAGGCCCCGATACGTATAGATTGAGCGGTTTTCGTTCGCCATCGAGTTGAGGAACCCCAGATATGGCCTGTCGGAGTTGTCCACCAGGCCCAGATTGCAGTTCTCGTTGCCCCATTTGTTGCCGTTCAGTGGGGGATCGACATAGTTCCACCAGAAATCCCCGACTATATATGGAGAATCGACGCTGGCGCGGCGATAGCTCGCGTAGAGCTGAGCGCGTTCCGCTTGCGTGCCGACGACAGCGCCGTTGGGAACGGTACACGGCATGCCGCTATCCGTTGCCCCGAAGCTGTATTCGGTCGCCAACAACGGCTTGTTACGGTATACAGTGCCGAATACGCCGTCCATTTCCGCCTTCATTTGATCGTAGGTCATGCTTTCCCAGATGTAATGATTGACGCTGACGACGTCGGCGTTTGCGGCGACAGAATCGAACAGCTCGGGCGGGTTGCCCGCGACGCTCGGCGGAACGACGAAGCGCGAGCCAAGATACATATGGTTAGGGTCCGCCGCCCGGATAGCGTCTCTTATCGTACTGAAGTACTTGTCGAAGATGGCACGCAGAAAGCGGCTCTTGTCGCCCGCCGCGTCCGGCGGCACGGTCGTAGCATTCGCCAACTCTTCGAACGACCCGTAGCCGCTCCCCCACGCCCGGTTCAATTCCTGGAAGTTGTTGTGATATCTTTCTCGCAGCTCTCTGATCCATTCTTGCTTCCCGTAAGCGGTTGAAGGGAGGGCGATGAAAACATCGGCCATGGTGTTCCCCGATTGCCACGGGCCCCCAGAGTGTCGTCCGTACCAGAACGGCAGCTCGTTATCGACGAGATACCCGATCAGCCATCGATCCGCGGCGTAGCCATAGTAGGCAATCTCGTCGGCGATGTAGTCTCTCACCTCCGTGCGGAACTCAGGATGAAAAACGTCGATAAAGTAGCGGCGATAATCTTTATCCCACTGGCTTTCTTCCCATAGCATAGGATAGTTATCGCGATACTTTGGCTGCAGGCGTCCCCTCATGGGCTCCAAATTAGCCGTGTAAGGGATCTTGCCAAACAGGCTCTCTGCGGCGTATGGGCCGGCGGTGTTGTAGCCCCACGATTTCAGCCGATCGATCGCGTCGGTCGACCAGGCGGCCGAATTCATCGGATTGCCATATTTCGCGTACATCACCGATTTGTAGGGGTTGGTTCCCGACACCGATTCATACCCCCAGGGATTGACGTACGAGACCCCGGCCGAGTAAAAGGCATTGCCATCGGGATCGACCAGCCACCATTTCCCTGATGGGTCCTGGGCCTTGGAGAAATAGCCGGTCCTCGCCTCCGGAGGAATTGGCACGCCCGGGTGGCCGCCGTACTTGCTGAGTGCGACCGTGGAGTCAGGAACCACACCCAGCGTTTCGAGGGTTGAGGGTTGATGGTTGATAGTTGAAGTGAGCGCGGCTGAGGGTTCGAGATTCGCGCCCGTCCGAACGGGCGTTCCGCTTTGAGGGGCGGCGGATGCCTGCCGGATGCCCCATAGCAGGGCGCGGGAGAGGGTTGGTTCCAACAACAAGACACCGAGGCCAGCCGTGCAGATCGCAAGCACAAAGCCGATGAATGGTAGTCTGGTTCTCCTTCTCAGCACCGAATCACCTCATTACGTAGCCTAGCGTGTCCTCCCAGCCCAGGATGCCTATTATAGCATATTGACTGCCAGCGTTGAATAGGCAAATAATCGCAAATTCTACCGAATCCTTAATCAGTCATGATCATGCAGCCAGGCGGCAACCTGATATAGGCTCGCGGCAAGGAGAAAGCCCCCTAAAATATCACTCGGCCAGTGGTAGCCATAGAACAACGCACTGTAACTGACGAGCACGGCCATCGCGAACAAGATGCCGAGCGGCAGCCAGTAACTCAACAGATCGCGACGGCTCCTCAACCGGTGAATCTCGCCGGCTAGCAGGAGGGCAAGTAAGAGGCTCCGGGCAGCGTGGCCGCTAGGGAATGCGCCCCGGCTTTTGGGCGACGCTGAAGGTGTCGCCGGTGTGGTTGCGGCGGCGACAAACGTTTCGCGCACGACAGCATCAGCACGATCGAGCACCGCGCTGATCGACTGCGCGGCAATCTCTCGATGCAGCGCATATGCGCTTCCAGGCACAGGCTGATCGACCGCCAGTTGTATGACCGCCTGCGTGCCTACGGCGGCGAAAACGACTAGCGGGGAAAGGGCGGCGAGCACAGAGCGATATCGAAACCACATCAGCGCGGCGAGGACCAGCGCTATCACCGCGTTCACCTGGGCGAAGCCCAGGCGGAATACCCAGTTCAGCACCGGTTCGAGGGCCAGCGGTCGGAGGCCAGCGACAAGCTTCATCGTCGCCGCGTCCCCGTCGGCAAGAAGGCGCGCGTGAACCGCAACGGCCAGCCCGATGAATAGAAAGCTCCAGATGATCAGCCATCTCACGCGACGAGCAATGATCCCTTGCGACAACACACCCTCCGCCACATTTTGTCACCAAAGGATCCAGCTCTTCTTCCGTCGGGGAACCGTCGGTTCAGGAAGATCAGGGACCTCATCGTTGATAAGCGCCTCGGGGATGGATGTCACCATCGCCAGCGCCAGGTCCTCGCCAACGATCCGTCTCGCGTACTCGACTGCCTCCGAGAGAACAGGTGGCCTCGAACTGGCGGAGTGAGCATCAGACGCGATGACGTGTGCGAGGTTGTGCTCGAGCATTACCTTTGCCGTGTTCTGGGCGCTCCGCCCGAAGACGCCGAGTATGCTGCCCGCCGTCACCTGAGTGAGAATTCCTCGTTCGACCATCCTCAGCAGAATCCCGATGTCTTCTTGAAACGCCTTACAGCGCTCAGGATGGGCGAGCAACGGCACATAGCCCTGTAGCTGAAGCTCATAGAGCACCTGTTCGGTATAACGCGGGAGTGAATGCGACACCAGCTCGACCAGAAGGTAGCGGCTGCCGTTGAGAGGAAAGACCATCCCGTTTTTGGCCAGCGCGGGCGTCATCGGCGTCAAGAGGACTTCAAGTCCTGGCAGCACGCGAAGCTCGACCCCGTGATCGCCGAGAGCTTGACGCAGATCTTCGACCCCGTCCCTCACCAGCTTCTGGGACAATTCAGTATCCCCCATACTGTTGTGCGGGGTGGCAACCACACACCTAACCCTATCCAGAAGGGCTCTTTCAGCCATAGCCAGGGCCTCGTCGATGCTTGATGCACCATCATCCAGACCGGGCAAGATGTGGACGTGAATATCGATCATTCGCTCATCTTGAGGCATTCATGTTACCGCGTCTGCGGCCCTGACACGCCAATCATCCTCTGGCCTTCGTCAGGTGTTCGGCTCCTACCTGGACGCGCGTGAGCCGCCCAAGGATTTCCAGCAGAACCAGGCAACGCCCCCGCGGTGTCAGGGCACGATCGAAAATCGCCTCTACACCACGGAAAACTCCCGACGTGACCACCACCCGATCACCTGGCGTGAACCTGGCCGCTGGACGTTTGGTATTCTCGAGAGCCAATCGCTGCCTGATTTCTTCGATGAGTCTGCTTTCCACAGGTAAAGGGGCACCATCGCCACTCAGGATGTAGCTGACCCCGGGGGCGGAGCGGCTGCGAAGATACTCGTCGGATTCACAGTCGATCTTGAGAAACAGGTAGCCGGGGAAGAGCGGCTCGACAACACGCCGCTTCAGTAACGGTAGATACACGATGATGCGCCGGGCATCGAGCACATTGGCCGTCTGACGCTCGGCGTGGGGCTTGGTCTTGAGAACGTACCACCGGCGGTTATCGCCTTGCTCGCCAATTACAACGCTTGTAACGCCGATCGTTTCTGTTTGATACAATGACACATCCCTCTGAGCCTCTGGCTCTAGTCCGATGCACGCATTATATCAAAGCCAAATGCCCCGTGCAACAGTTTTCATCCGAAATCGAGGAACCATAGCTTTGAAGGGTTTCCCCACCACATATCGAATCCGTTCGGCGGTTCCCTCACATCCTAACCCGCCTGACTTCACTCACCAGAAGAATTCCAGATATACTCGACCAGTATATCGATCTCCGCGGCAGTGCCGATTTTTCCCCACGCTGGCATGTAGACAACTCCTGGTCGGCCTTGATCGACCAGTCTGCCGTGCAAGACAACGCTTCTAACCATCTCCCGCGAGCCGAACTTCTGTTTGAAACCTGGTCCGCCTATTTTCGGGATGATCTGGTGCGATGGGGAGGATGCCGCTTGGTTGCGGATCCCACCAGTTCCCAATGGGCCGTGGCATTTTGTACAGGCGAAAGATGTGTAGATCTCCTGGCCGGTCCTGGTGCCCGATACTGGCACGTTCAGATTCGGCAATCCGGCCCTGATGTAGGCAACGATATCGCCGATCTCCTCATCGGAGAGGATGCTATTCCAGGCTGGCATCGAAGCCACGCCATCTTTTTCGATGATCGCGCCATTCTTGATCATCTGGAGGAGCGCGCCGTCGAATTCGGCACCTTTCGGAAAAGTCTTCTTAAACTCGGCGGAGACGAGGGATGGTCCGGAGGCGGGGAGCAGATCCCGTCCTCGACCTCCAAGTCCGTGGCATCGCACGCAGCCAAAATCCACGTAGAGCCACGCCCCGTTCTTTACCTCTGGCGAATACTGCCCGCGCGCCGCCTCCAACTCTCCATCGGGGACGGCCCGTTGCGCACACGCGGCGACGATGATGACGAAAAGCAGCAGAAGCGATACCTGTAATCCTCGCCGTAGCTTCACTTTGTGCACCCCTTTGCTTAACTTTCGATCCTCGATCCTTAGTTTCGAAGACCCAACAGATGGCGAGAATGCAATTGCTATGCATCAGGTCCACATTACAGTGTGGCTGCAACGACATCAGCGTCGCCGGGTTCATGAACTTTAACTATTTGTGATGATCTTAACGGCCACCGGCCATTGCCTTGAAGAACTCGAGCAGAGCCGCGATGTCATCCTTGCTGATTGGCCCTCCTTTCTCCTCTCCCCACGATGGCATCGCGCCCTTGCCGTTTGCGATGCTCATTCCCAACGCTGCATCTCCACGCTCCTGTAACCAGGCAGCGTCAGCCAGCTTCGCCTCCGAGACTCTGTCACGGCTCTGGCCGTGGCAGGCCTGGCAGTTCTTGGCATACAGGTCTCGTCCGCGCGCGGCGTCACCGCTGAGCTTCACTTCGACGCGCTGGCCAGACCCCGAGCCCGACGCGGCCTGTCCGCCGCGAGCCGCTTCATTCAAATAGGCGAGAACCGCGGCAATATCGTCCGGGCTCAGCGGTCCACCTTTCTCTTTACCCCACGCCGGCATGAGCTCCTTGCCATTGGCGATGCTCTGACTCAAAGCATTATCGCCGCGCTGCTGGAGCCAATCCGCATCGCCCAGCTTCGCCGTTGGCATCGTACTTCGATTCTCGCCATGGCACGTCCCGCAGTACTTGGCGTAGATCTCCTTGCCCTTTGCCGTGATGCCACCCGGCCCCGCGGCGCTATTGTTGCCAGGCACCGCTGGCGGGTTGTTCGTCGTCGACGCTGATACGCCGGCCGCCGACTTCAAGTACGCGAGCACCGCCGCGATGTCGTCCTGGCTGAGCTGGCCACCCTTCTCCTTGCCCCAGGCAGGCATCGCACCTTTGCCGTTAGCGATACTTTGAGCCATGGCGGCGTCGCCGCGCTGCTGAAGCCAGCTAGCATCCGCAAGCTTTGCAGAGGGCAGCAGGTCACGGGCTGCGCCATGGCAAACCGTGCAACTCTTGGTGAAGATATCCTTCCCACGAGCGACCACAGAGTCACCGGCCTGGGCCGGCGGCGCAGGGGGAGCGTCTCCGGCCGGCGGCGAGGTCTCAGCGACACCCCGCAGATAATCGACCAGGCTCTTGATTTCAGCCGGCGATAGCGGTCCACCAGATGCCTGGCCCCATGCGGGCATGCCCCGGGTATTGCCCTGACTGATCTGGCGCTGGAGCGCTTCGTCCGAGCGGGCCCCGAGGAACTCAGGAGATCTAAGGTTGGCGCCAGCGACCTTATTGCCGCCTTCGCCGTGACACCCCGCGCAGCTATTAATATAGAGATCGCGACCCTGGCTGGCCTTCTCTGGACCGATCAGCGCCGTATCGGCTGGGAGCCCTGCCGAAGACTTTAGATAGGCAAGGATAGCGCCGATCTGCGATGCCTGAAACGTGCCGCCCTTTGACGGCCCGAAGCCAGGCATTACCCCACTCCCTTCTGAGACCACCGAGGTGAGCCTGCCATCGCCAAGTCGACGAAGCAACTCTGGGGTCGTGAGGGCGACATTCGGCACCAGGTTGCCGCGCTCGCCGTGGCAGTGGAGACAACTGGCCATATAGAGGTCACGCCCCTGGCGTACTTCCTCGGCCGTTGCCGCCTCAGCATTATAGCGCAAGTAAGAGACGAGCGCTTGCACCTGCTCCTCGCTGAGTGGATTCGGCACCCCTGAACGGAAAGCTGGCATCGGACTCTTCCCATCGCTGATGACATCGATCAACTGAGCATCGGTTCGCGAATTAAGGAAGCTCTTCTCGGCCAGCGGCACCGCCGGGATGCGGTCGCCCCTGTCGCCGTGACAGCGGGCGCACTCTTGCTGGAAGACGGTCCGGCCAGAGCTGGCGAGGATAGTCGGGCTCGTACGCCCGGCGGAGGCATTCAGATAGGCCACCACGGCGCTGATCTGATCGCGCGTGAGCGGGCCACCGCGCTCATCACCCCACGCCGGCATCACCCCCTTACCTCCGCTGATCGCGCTAAACAGGGTGGCATCGCCACGCAGGTCGAGAAATTCCTTGATGTTCAATGGGGCGACCGGCACACGGTCACCCTTCTCACCGTGGCACGCAACGCAGTTGGCTACATAAACCTGCCGGCCTGCCGAAATGGCATCGTCACGCGTCTCAGGTGCCGAACCCTGTAGCGCTGTGCAACCGGCAAAGGCGAGTGCGGCAAAGATGAGTAGGATCATCAGCCGGGCCGGACTCGACGGCCACGTCGCAACTTGGGACTGCTGCTCTGTCATCCCGTTGTACCCCCCCTGTCCTTACTTGTTCATCGACTTTAGATAGGCGGTGATCGCCGTCAGGTCGTAATCGCTAACATCCCGCTCCGCAAAAACCGGCATGCCACCCGGGCCCCGACGGACGTTCTCACGCAGCACCTCGAGGTCTGGTATAGGGCGCGGACCGACAGCGCCGCCTTCTCCATTTACACCGTGGCATCCGGCGCAGCCGTACGCAACATATAGGGCCTTGCCGCGCTCCTCCATCGGCGCAGTGGCGTCGACCTGGATGGAGAGTGACGCGGGTCGGTAGAGCCGGGGTGGGCCAACCTCCGCCTGCTCGGTGCGGGTGTAACCTGAATCGAAACGCGATACCAAGTTCGCGTGGGTATATGGGCTGCGCAGGGCCACCCCAATCAAAGTGGCGGGTAACACCACGACAACGATCGTGGCGATGATTGGCACGGCGAAACGATGGTTCATTGGCCCTCTCCTTTCCGTCGCACACCAGACGCACCGGCATGCACGGACTGGGACGACAGAGTACCGCTGCCGCCTGCCGAAGCAATCCGAAATATCTGGCTCACCGCGACACCATATAACGACCAGATAGTCAGCAGCACCAGGACTATTGGCCACACGCTAAGCGTAGGCCAGAGCGCCCCCAGCCCTGTCGCTGGAGACCCAGATCCATGCGCATTCATTTCTGCATTCGATTGTTGACCGCCCGGCGCCGTGTTCAAGCCAGGGATCTGCACTCCTGCGTGCTGGACATACAGTTGCTGCGCAGGCTCGTCGACCAGAAACCGGTCCGTAGCTCTCGCCGATGTATAGCGGTCATTACCACGAAACTCGGCGCGAACATCGAGCCAACCCGGGTTCCGTACCGAATACTCCGTCTCGGCCACCCCTTCCTTATCGGTCTGAACCTCGGCGATCAAGACATCGGCGGTGGAGCCGAGGAAAAAAGTGTTGGGCACGACGAAAGCGACCTTGACGCCGGCGAGTGGCGCGCCAGCGGCGTCGACCAGTTTCGCGCCAAGCTTCACGTTCTCTCCCACCTTCGGCGTCTTCCCGATCGAAAGGCTGATTTTCGTGGCGTTTGCGTGCGTCTCAGCGAAAGCTACTCCCGCCCACGCCGGAGCGAGCAAAGCGAGCAAAGCACACAACAAGGCGGCCGACCGGATTCCCTTGACTGTCCTGCAGTTCATACCCCACTCCTTTCCGGGAGACTACGTGGTTCGGGCGCGCGCTGAGGTTCCAGATCTGCCATAGGCACCGATCCAGGCTCGGGCCCCCTATGCTCGACGACCTCCCATACCGATACCATTGGGAAAAGCTTTACTGCCACCGAGATAATCAGGGCGAATTGCGCAAAGGCGCCGGCGAGGATCGACCATTCTACCCATGTCGGTGAGTAGCTCGCCGGCTCGTAGGGCATCAGTGGAACGCGAAAGCCCGCGGCGACGATGAGGTAGCGCTCGATCCACATCGCGATCAGCACCAGAACGGCGGCGACGCAGATCCCTTTTACGTTGCGTGTTTGCGGGAACAGAATAATCAGACCGGGCACGATCATGCCACCGATGATATAGAACCAGAACTGGACGGAAAACATTCCAACCATCAACTGCTCGAAGTGAAAGCCCGCCTCGCCGGCCATCTTGTAGCCGACGGTAACATACTCGTTGAGGTTCGCGTAGGCCATGATCAACGCGAAAGCCCCGAGCATATAGCCCAGACATAGGAACTGCGTCCTGGTGACATATTCTTCGAGGCGCAGGAGACGCCTGAGCACCGCCATCAGCAGAATGATGGCGGCAATGCCGGAGTAGATCGCCCCCGCGACGAAGTAGGGGCCAAAAATGGTACTGTTCATCCCCTCGCGCAGCGTCATAGCAAAGATCCACGAGACCACCGTGTGCACGGAGACTGCCACAGGGATGATGACGATCATCATTATCGTCAACGCTCGATCGAGCGCCTTGCGCTGTGCCTCCGTGCCAGTCCACCCCACCGCTGCGACGGTAAAGAAGAGGCGCTTCCAGCGCGGCGCCGTCGGTCCCAGACGGTCACGACAGAGCGCAAAATCCGGTATAAGCGGCAGGACCAGATAAATCGCGCTGCCCGTAAGATAGGTGCAGATCGCCAACACGTCCCAAAGCAGGGGCGACTGCCAGCGACCATAAAAGATCATGTTAAGAACTCGGTCGGGACGACCCAAGTCGATCAGTGGGAAAAGGGCACCCACCATCAGCGCGACGACGGTGATGAACTCCGCCATGCGCGTGATCGAGAGCTGCCAGCGTGCTTTGGTGACACGCAGAATCGCAGATAAGAGCGTGCCGGCGTGGCTTATACCGATGAAGAACACGAAGCTAATAATATAGACGCCCCAGGAGATGCGATCGCGCATGCCCGTCACAATCAGGCCACGATCCCATTGTTGGCTGTAGGCATAGAACGCCCAAAGCAGGACCGCCACGAGGAAACCCACCCAAGCGAAATAGGCCGGGCTGCTGCCCGCCAATGGTCGCAAGACACGCCTTTCGAGGCGCTCGCGCCATTCAGGCGTCACGCCGGGGTGGGCGTGATTGGCGTGCTCACCTTGCATCCTTACCGTGTCCATGTCTCACCTCCATCGGAACTCCTCTGCCACGACCAGACAGTCGGCTTGCGTCCCTTTTTGTATGGGTTACGCCCCACATTCTGGCCGTAGCCCGGGATGTAGTAGACGCGCGGTTCGGTGCCGAGGTCCTCCTTCAAGTGATAGCTGGAGTTGTAACTGGCGAAGCGCGAAAACTGGACCACCTGAACGCCATTTGTCGCGAGATCCTCTTCCAGGTCGCCGTAGTAGATCGCGTTGTTCGGGCAGGCCTGCGCGCAATAGGGGAGACGACCTGAGCGCGCCATATGGGGGCAGAAGTTGCACTTCATCACCGTCCCCTTGTAAGCCGGCGACTGATTCTCGGGATTGTACGTCTGGAAGATCGTCTCGGGCGGCTGCGTTGGCTGGCCCCAGTTGAAGAAGCGGCGGTCATAGGGGCAGGCTTCCATGCAGATCCGGCAGCCGATGCAGCGCTCCTGGTCAATCAGCACGATGCCCTCGGGACTATGGAAAGTCGCGCCGACCGGACATACGTTGGTGCAGGGAGAGTTTTGACACTGCTGGCACGGTGTCGGAATGAACTGCGTTCCCCCGCCGGGGAGCTCCGCCTCGTACGTCTCAATCCATTCCATCGGTTCTGGGGCGTAATGGCCCTGGACGCATGCCTGTGTGCACTGTGGTGGCTTGCCCACTGATTGGCAGCCATCACAGGAGCGCAGGTCGATGATCATCGCCCAGCGGCGCACTCGCTTCTCAGTATCGCCAATCGCTTGGGCTACAGTGTGCTGATGTGCTTTATCCTCAGGCGATTGGCGCGCCGCGCCGAGGACCGGCTTCGCTAGCGCTCCCATTGCGCCGCTTGCCGCGGCTATGAAAGCCCATTTTAGAATGGAGCGTCGGCCCAGACGCAGCCTCTCTGATCGCCGCCCGTCAGCAGAACCTCCAATCTGTTCGGTCATGCAATCTCTCCTTCCTTTGGTCCAAACGGTGTTGCCTGAACAGTGTGACCCGTAGGACAGTGTTTTCAGTCGAAGTTCCAGATATAGTCGACGATCCGGTCGATCTCTTCGGCCGTACCGATTCTGCCCCACGCGGGCATATAGACCACTCCTGGTCGACCTTGATCCACCAGACTGCCGTGCAGTATCACCGCTCTAACATTGGCGGGCGAGCCGAACTTTCCGCGAAAATCCGCTCCGCCAAGCTTCGGGATGGTCCTCTGTTCTGGATTAGAAGCGGCGATGTTGCGGATTCCCCCGACGCCCAGCTCGCCGTGACACTTGCTGCAGGCAAATGAACTGTAAATCTCTTGGCCCGTCCTTGTACCTGGGATCGGTAGGCCCAGGTCCGGCAGTCCGGCCCTGATATATGCGACGATGTCCCCCATATTTTCGTCGGTGAGAATGCCATTCCAGGCTGGCATGGACGCGACCCCATCTTTCTCGATAATTGCGCCGTTCTTGATCATTTGGACGAGTGCGCTGTCGAATTGCGGACCTTTGGGAAAGGCTTTCTTGAAGTCGGTTGACACGAGAGACGGCCCGGCAGCGGGCATCAGATCGCGTCCTCGCCCTCCCAGGCCGTGGCATTGGACACAGCCATAGTTGACGTAGAACCATCCTCCGTTTGTGACCTCAGCCGAATACTGCACGCCCTCACCTGACGACGAAGTGCCAGAAACCGTTCCTCGCGAGCATGCGACGATGACGATGGCAGATAAGAACAGTATTAATAACAGTGATCCTCGCCAAACTTTCAATTCACGCACCTCTTTTTGCCGGTTATCGATCCTCGATGTTTCGTTCCTGATCCATGATCTGCAGAACTCAATGAGTGGCGAGAGTGCAACGCTGCAGCAAGTCCAGCGCAGGCAATCGCAGCAGCGATATCTGTGCAGTTGTATTCTATTTCCGGATTAGTTGGATGCCTATCACCGCAATGAGACTCTTTTGATTCAGAGAAGGCTGATCTTGAGGCCGAGGAAGTGTGTACTTAGCGCCATACTTGAGGACTAAGATCCTGGTCGTCTTTCTATGACCTCATGTGTAGTGAATAAGCGACATGAGTTGTCGTGAATTTATGACATCAGGTGACCTGACTGGGTGAAATGGATTAGGCAACATTTAAAGGAAGCACTAACCTTCACGGTGACAAAGAGACGGGTCTGATGGTCGAATTGAATCCCTAATTGAAGTCCTAAAGGTTCAACTGGATTACGCCGCGTCGAATAGCGTACTTGATCAAATCCGCGCGGCTGCGAAGGTTCAGCTTTTCCATTATTCGACTGCGATACGTCTGAATGGTGCTGACGCTGAGCGTCAGCTTGGTGGCGATGTCCTGGTTCGTGAAACCTTCCGCTATCAGACGAAGGACTTCACGCTCTCGCGTCGTAAGCGACTCGTAGGTGTCCTTTTCCTCCCCGAATCTCAAGCGCCGCAAGTATTCGGTTACCAGTCGCTTGCCGAGCGAGGGAGGAAAGTAGATCTCACCGCGACATACGGCCCTAATGGCGAGCGGTATCTCGGCCGATGCGGCCCCCTTGAGGACATACCCGGCCGCGCCGGCGTTTAGGCTGCGAAAGAAGTAGTCGTCGCCATCGTGGACGGTCAGCGTGACCACTTTGGCCGATGGGCAAAGCTTTTGCAGTTGGCGCGTTGCCTCAATCCCATTCATTCCAGGAATGCCCAGATCCATCACGACCACGTCTGGCTGCAGCTCCACCGTTTTCTTGACGGCCGAATCTCCATCCGATGCCTCGCCAATAACCTCGATATCCGGCTCGCACTGAAGCAGCAAGCGAATCCCGTCGCGTACAATACCGTGATCGTCAACCACGAGAACTCGAATCTTCATTCCCGCTACCCTCCCTCTGCTATCGGAACCTTAATCGTTAACTGGGTTCCCTTTCCTGGTAATGAACGAATGACGAGCGAGCCTCCGAGAAGCTCAACCCGCTCGCGCATCCCCAGTAAGCCTAGCTGCCTGCCATCGGCAGCGTGTCCCACATCTTCCAGTTGGAATCCCCGCCCATTATCTTCGACAGACGCCATCAGCAACCCGTCGGAGCAGCGTAATCTGATCCAGGCCTTTGTAGCACCCGCGTGCTTGGCGATGTTCGTGATGGCCTCCTGCAAGATGCGGTATACCTCAGTTTCTACTTGAGTGGCCATGCGTTCTTGAAGCCCCAGAATAGATACGTTAACGCGGATATCCTCCACTTCTAAGCGTTGCTGCGCGTATGATCGGATGGCTGCGCCAAGGCCGATGTCGTCGAGGACGGTGGGGCGAAGGTCCAGGATCATCTGTCGAACGTCGGTCAAGGCGCGCTCGCTCAAAGCTTTCGCCTGTCCCAACCGCTCGCGCTGGGCGTCAGGAATGTCGGATCGGCCGGCTTCGATAGCTTCCAAGGACATTCTCACAACGGCCAGCGCTTGCGCGAACCCGTCGTGGAGCTCTCGTGCGATGCGCCGCCTCTCCTCTTCCTGAGCGGTAATGACCTTCATCAACAGTCTGCCGCGCAGCTCCTCTTTCTGCTGAACCTCTTCATAGAGTTGGGCATTGTCCAGGGCAATCGCCGCCTGGTAGGCGATTGCCTGAAGGGCTTTCAACCCCGCCTGGGAGAAGGAAGAAGGCTCTTTGAAGTCATAAACGATGAGAATGCCGAGCGTTCCTCGCTTGGCGACCAGGGGAACGCACATGGCGTATTGAGAACCATCCACCGTGAGCCCGGCGGCCTTAAACGTACGGCTGTTTTCGGGGGTCAGATTCAGGTTTTCGTCCGTCAAGACGCGATCTGGCAGACAAACTGGCCGGCCGCTTTCGAAAACCCTTCCGATCACGCCCTCGCCGGGCCTCAAACGAGCTTCACGTAAAGCCTCGATGTCGCACCCAAAGCTGGCAACGGGAACGAGCCTGCCGAGGTGCGGCTCAAGCATTACCATCACGCCGGCATCGGCGTCCGGGCACACGCGCCTGGACTCGGTTAGGATTATGTTCAGCAGTACGGAAAGATCAAGGGTCGAGGTGAATGCCTCTGACGCAGCCAGCAAAGCGGTTACCTCGCCGGCCCGTTGCTCGGCCTCCTTCTCTAAATCAGCCTCGTACTGTTCCCTCTTATCGATCAGGTCTCGCAGCCTCTGGCGCATAGTCTCCACGGACTCCGTCAGCGTGCCTATCTCGTCTACCCGCTGCGACCGTGGGATCGGGCTCGCGAGGTCTCCTGATCCAATTCGGGCGGCGGCCAGCGTCAGCGCATTTATAGGTTTGACCACGCGGCGGATGTCGACCCAGGCGACGGTGACGGCAACGATGAGCGAAATGGCACCAAAGGCAAACAACTGCCTCTCCAGGTCCTGGGCCAGGTCTAGCGTTGTGTACAGCGGTTGCTCCATAAGAACTCCCCAGCCAGGTACGCTAACCATTGGCGCATATGCAACGGTGTGCCGTGGCAAGCCTGGGACGTCGTGCACAACCACACCGGCTCTGCGCTCTCGAAGGAACTGGGCTATTATGTTGGCGTGTACGTTACGCCGATACCTGATACCCGTCTCGCTCGAGCTCGCCAGCACCAGGTTCTGATTCACGAGCTCCACCGCCACGGCACCCTGGTCAGCCGAGTGAAGCGTGATATGGAAGCCTGTCGCATCAGGATCCAGTTCTGCCATCAGCACACCGATGATGGCACGGGACTGATTTCGCACGGGGACTGATAAGCAGGCTAACGTTTTCCCCCCGTCTATCTGTGAGCGCCATTCGGCCACCTGCGGCTCGCCAGTGATTAAAGCTGCCCCGGCCGCCGGATGGGTCAAAAAGAAATCAGTATCATCCGTGGCTAGCTTTGGTGGCTCGCCAGCCACGACCTTACCAGACATATCCAACAACCTGATTTCGGCAAAACCCCCAAGGCGTATTGCAGTATCGCGCAGAATTTCCCTTTTTAGCCCCAAGTCGGCATCCTCTCGCATAATGCCGGGGAACTCGGCGGTTTTCTTGAGGACCCCGATCGAATGATCCATCATGCCATCCAGGTGGCTGGCGATGGCCTCGGCAAGGACGAGGCGGGCCTCGGCGTCGGCATCGTTGCTCTTGCCGAGCGCCCATCTACCCAGATAGCCAAAAATGAGCATTACCACGAACAGACTCAAAACTACAGTCAGGATCATCCGGTACTGCAGCTTCATTTCAGCCTCGCAATCCAGATCAAAGAGCTGTACCTCTCCCGGAACGTCGACGGAGATGTGTCACCTTACACATTATCGATAGACCATTATATCCTTAAAAGCGCCGGATGAGAAGTCTTTATGTCAATTCAGTGTGTTTTCAAATCGGCGCCACAGGCTTCGTCTGCCCTTGCTTGACTTGGGCCGGCGGATAATTTACTATACCATTGCCGATACGGTTGAGGAATAAGGTGCGTTATTCAAAGAGCGAAGGCATCAAACTCGCGGCCGGCACGGCCTTGAGCCTGACGGCTATCGCGCTCGTGCTGCGCGACGTCGATATCTCGACGATGGCCAGAGCCGTCGCTAACGTGGACTACGGTCTCGCCCTTACGTCCTTTCTCACCTTCGTCTTGGCCCTTGGCGCGAAGGCCGTCCGGTGGAGCCTGCTGCTTGGCAGTTCTCAGAGTCTTCGCTACTCCAGGGCACTGACCTTTCTGATCATCGGCCAGATGATCAACGCTGCCTTTCCACTGCGTTTCGGCGAGCTAGGAAGAATCTATCTGGCTGCCGAGAAGGAAGAGGTTTCCGGCGCGGTGGCCGCCGGGAGCATCGTTCTCGAGAAAACAATCGATGCCGCGATTCTCGTCGTCAGCCTGACAATCATCATGCCGTTGATCCTGACGCCAGCCTGGATCATTCAACCCGCGCTGCTTAGCGCAGCCAGCACAGGCACAATGCTGATAGCTGTCGTCCTGGTCCTGCGAAACAGGCGCCGGGCATCGTCGGCGTTGGTTAGGATACGGCGAGCGGTGAGCGCGCTCGCACGGCGTGCTAGTGTGCCCTCGCAGGCATCAACGCACGACGGCGATCCGAGTGTCATCAGGACTGAAGGAGAGGCTGCCGCTCTGGATCAGCAGATTAGCGCCCTGTTGTTGGCGATGCGCGAGATCGGCGATCTGCGTCCGGCCGCGGTGATACTGGCCTGGTCGGCGATCATCTGGCTGCTATCCGTAGCCACCAACTACCTGGCCTTTCTGGCGATGGGCCTCAACCTACCGCTTCTGGCCGCTATCTTTCTTTTGATCGTTATTCAGGTGGGGGTGATGGTGCCATCGGCACCCGGTCGCGTCGGCCTCTTTCAGGCCGCGACAGTGCTCGCGCTTGCCCCTTTCTCGCTGGACGCGACCCGGGCGCTGGGCTACAGTATGCTCCTTTACGCGATCGTCTTCCTACCCGTCGTCGTCGCGGGCCCGCCCCTTCTGTGGCGGGAGCACATAAGCCTGTCCCGTTACATCGCTCGAAACGACATTGGCAAGGCGCTGCGTCAATTGGCGACCGCCGCCCGGGGGTCCGGCTCGGAGCAGAAACTATGATCTCCATCATCGTGCCGGCCCATAACGCCAGGGATCATATCGGAAACTGCTTAAGTGCTCTGTTGCAGCAGGATGGGCTGCAGGATGACTACGAAGTGATCGTCGTGGATGACGGCTCGACGGACGGCACTGAAGACCTGGCCCGAGGCTACGGGGTACGTATTCTCTCCCAGGCCCATCGCGGCCCCGGCGCCGCGCGCAACTATGGCGCCAGCCAGGCGAAGGGATCGCTGCTCCTCTTCACCGACGCCGATTGCGAGCCCGCCGTCGATTGGGCAACCAGGATGGCTAAGGCTTTCGCTCAGCCAGAGGTCATAGGCGCTAAAGGCGCTTACAGGTGCCGCCAGAAGGGCCTTGTCGCCAGGTTCGTCCAGGTCGAGTTCGAAGACAAGTACGATCATCTACGCAAGAGCGAGTACATCGACTTTGTCGACACCTATTCAGCGGGCTACCGACGGGAGGTCTTGCTCGCTGGTGGAGGTTTCGACCCGAGGTTCCTGCGTGCGAGCGTCGAAGACATCGATCTGTCCTTCAGACTGGCAAAGAACGGGTGCAAGATGGTCTTCGTTCAGGATGCGATCGTCTATCATCGGCATCCGGCGACGTTGCGTGAGTACGCTCGTCGCAAATTCTGGTTCGGATACTGGCGCGTGGTTATCTACCGGCGCTTCCCTGGCAAAGCGCTGGCCGATTCACGGACACCTCTTTCTCTGCGCGTCCAGGTTACGCTCGCTGGTCTGTTGGTTCCCGCGATCCTCGCCTCCATCGCAACGACGTGGCTACTGGCGCCAGCCATCTTCATGCTCTTCATGGTTTCGACCGTACCTTTCACGATCAAGGCCCTCTGTAAGGACCGAGCGATAGGATTGATCGCTCCCTTTATGCTTCTCACACGTGCCCTGGCTCTCGGCGTCGGCCTCGCCGCCGGTACCATCGGAACGCTCAAACGCGGAGGCAACGTCTAAATCGCGTCCCTACCTATCAGACGCGATAAACCGCACCAGCGGATAGATCGCTCGCTCCCAGGTCAGTAGGCTGCGAATGGCCCGGAAGCGCGGGCGATGCGCTGCCTTGAGGTCAGGCTCGTCGAGCATGGAGTTCAACGCGGCAGCGAGCGCGTCGGCATCGCCAACTGGAGCAACCTTGCCCAGGCCGTGCGCTTCGACGAACTCGCTCCACGTGTCACCGCTCGACGTGACGATGGGTAGCTCACACCACACATAGTCGAGCAATCGCGTGCGCTGTGCGTAGCGCGTCTCGATAGAGCGCTGGTGGCAACTCACCCCGATGTCTGCCTCAAGGAGATAATTCTGCCGCTCATCGTACTCTACCCAACGATCGTTGAAGAAAACGGAACGGCCCAACAAACCTAGCTTTCGGGCAAGATCGACCGCCTGGGAGTACAGACTGAGGTTGGAAGACGCCAAGCTCGGGTCTGGATGCTCCTTGCCCATAAAGAACAGCCTGGCCTCGGGGTACGCCGCCGCGACTGTTGTCATAGCTCTGACCAGGACCAGAGGGTCGAGCCAGGCCCAGATGCCCCCGCCCCAGACGATCACACGATCCCCTTCGCCAATGCCGGGCACCACCCCCTTCAGCACCTGTCTCGTATGCGATGGCGAAATTTCCGGCAGCCCGAAAGGCACGACGTCGACCAGGTCCCGCAATCCAACCTCGCGCCCATCGCAGTGACCAATCCTGCCAGCAGCGGCCAGCATTCCCAGCCAGTAATCCCTCTGTCTCTCGTTCGAGCACACAAAGAAATCGCCCCGCCTCAACTGTTCGAGCACCACCACGAGATCTCTGGCGTGGATCACCTGACGGTGCGCCGCCCTGCGGAAACGGTGCGCCTCGAAGTTCTCGAACAGGAATGGATCATAGAGATCCACGACCAGCGGCTGAGATACATTCTTCAGAAATGGGAACGTCTGCAAGACGTAGCCCTGGACGAGGACGACGTCGGCGGAGGCGAGACATTCGCGAATCACGGTGCCCCTGCCATCGTACGCGACGAGCTGGATCTGCGGGTCCGCCAGCATGGTGGCGCGTGGTGTGGCCAGAGTAACATCGGCGTGCCTGGAGAGCGCGCAGGCTATCTCCCAGCACCTGATGCCAGATCCGGCCATCCGCACGTCCACCATGTGGGACGAGACTATAAGAACCCTGGCCAACCGCTTCACCTCCGAAGCTCAGGCAACTTCCCCCGCAGGTACGAACGCATCTCTGCGGCAAGGCCCGCTACCCCACCTACCTTCAGATAGTACAGCGCCCGCCCTGGCATCGCCCAAAACGACGGCAGTGTGGGATCAATCGTGACGCGAGGGAGGTCATGCTTCGAACCAGCAGGTCGATCTGGCGCTCTTCTTGGGAGCTCGCACCATCGGACCAATGGTAGTGAGGTGACTTCCCAGGAGAGCTCACTGGCCGCTTTCTGAGCCTTGTCGTCGAGCGCTTTGCGCAAGTCGGGCGCGGCAAGGAATTCCCGCAGGCTTCGAACTACTTGCTCTACCGTGCTTTCGGAAACGACCCACCCCAGCGGGAAACGAGAGATCACTTGCGCGTTATTCGGCGTGGCAAGCACTGGCAACCCCGCCCCTACGTAAGCCTCGATTTCAGGGCGCACCGCGAACCGGGCTGCAAAGCAGTCTTTTTGCAGGCTGATCCCCAGATCGGCCTGTCGCAAATAGCGATTCAAGTCGCCTGTCGCGCAATTTATGAAGAACGCGTGCCGATCAGTCAACTGCCGCAGATCGCTGGCGTTCTTCGCTGCCGCAACGATGCCAGTCCGTGTCCAATCAGAGCGAGGGGACACGAGAAAGAGAATCTTCAAAGCAACGGTGCTCTGAACCAGATCGGCCACCGCATGGACCAGGGTAACCGGATCGAGCCACGGCAAGTCGTCGAGAGCCCAAGCCACCACCATGTCACCTTCCCGGATTCCGAGGGGGAGATCTGCAAGCGAGCAACTATCAGCTTCAGAGAGCCATCGCTCGATCCCCCACGGCACCACCGCCAGCAGGTTGCCCAGCGTTTTATCGTCGGCGTAGACGAGCGGATTAACGCGGCCATAGACCGTGAGCATCCCCAGCCAGTAATCGCGCTGAGCCTCGTTAGCACAGAGAAAGAAATCGCCCACCAGCAGTTGCTCGCGAATCATTGTCTCACGCTCGGCTGCTCGCGCTGCCGGATCGATCGGGCCAGGCCATTGCGATGGATCATCGGCAATAAGCGGGTCGTAGAGATCCACGACAATAGGCGCAGTGACAGCTATCAAAGATGGCACCTGTCGCAGGACCCTGCCGTCGACGAAGACCGCATCCACAGCGCCTCCAAAGCCTGCGTCAGGGGCAACGCTCCTGGCAGCCTCGCTATCGCGCACGCCGTCGTCGATAGAAAACTCTAGTCCCTCTGGTGTGGCGAAAGCTAAAGCGAAGGATCGGCTGAGGACTTTGCTTAGATGAGCGAGCCGCTGACCGGCGAACAGGCCTCTGTGATGCTGTCGGTTATGGCCGGGGTCAGTTATCACCAGAATGCTGCCCCTCCCGTCTCGGTGCACAGCCCAAGCTCCTTCACAGGATTGAGGAATCAGCAGCAATGTTAGCACAGCATTGCTGACCTTGTAAACGCGTCGGCATTATGGCACAATGCGTGTATGGTCTTCACCCACGCTCGTCAGATAAAGGCGATTTCATTGGCGCGACCGCCCAAGGCTTGGGTCATAATCTTCCTGGTGGCGCTGGCAATAACGATAGGCGCTTACGGGTACTGGAAGTACACCGTGGCTAGAGGCGCTCTCCAACGTGTGGAGGCTCACGTTAGGAACGCCGAGGCAGTGTGGCGGGACGCCAATGCCCAGCAAGCAGGCATCGACATCGATCGCATCCAAACGATGATGGCAGAAATCAACGCGACGCGGCAAGATGTCGGACTTATCGTCGCCGAGACCAGAATCCTGGACCCGATCCTGTTGGTCGCGTCCTATCTGCCAGGGGTTGGGGGGGACGCGAGAGCTATTCGTCATCTCTTACGAATGGCTGATCCTGGGTTGCAGGCGTGGGACGGCGCTAATGAAGCACAGAAAGCGGTGTTCGACGCACTGACCAAGCCCGGCGACACGCAGAGCACCCAGAGAATGCTCGCCGCAGCCCAGGCTGCATACCCAGGACTGGAGAAGATATCCCGTGCGCTCAGGGCTGTGCAGGATGAATATTCGCAGATTCCGCGGGACGGGCTACACCCCGGGCTGGCCAGGCCCATTGCCCTACTGGGCGAGCGATTGCTACAACTCGCCGAAGAGCTCGACGGCGCCCGTGAGGGCGCCAGGTTGCTCCCTGTTCTGCTTGGTGTGGGAGAGGAGAAAACCTACCTTGTTCTCCTGCAAGACTCTGGCGAGATTCGCCCCACTGGTGGCTTCATTGGCAACTATGGCATAATTGGCGTCTCCAACGGGCACATTTCGCGCCAGCAGTTTGCCGACGTCTATACGCTCGATTGGCCCTACTACTACTCGGGTAAGTCGTCGCCACCGGCGTCGATGTTCGCTCGCTACATGCCCGAGTCCACGTTTTGGGCGTTGAGGGATTCCAATATCTGGCCCGACTTCCCCACCTCGGCAAAACAGGCAGCGCAATTCGCAGTCGAAGAAGGCGCAACAGATCGAATCGACGGCGTGATCGCGATTACCCCGGCGCTGGCCAGCAGGCTGCTGCGAGTGCTGGGCCCCCTAACGGTGCCCCAGTTCGGCGAGATGATTACCGCCGACAACCTGGAAGAGCGGATAAGGTATTTCGAGACCGATGTGTCCCAGGACGAGTTGCGGCGAATCATCGGCACTGACGAGAATGTAAGCCGCAAGGTGATCACGTCGTTGTTGGTAAGCGCGCTCATCGAGCAAATCGAACACCTGGATTTAAATAAGGCTCTAGCCCTCGGGCCCGCCCTGCGGGACGCCGTACGCGCCAAAGATCTGCTGGTATACCTTGCCGAGCCTCAGGCCCAGCGAACGGTCGAGCGATTCGGCGCCGGTGGGGAGGCGAAGCCTTCACCGGGAGATTACCTGTGGATCGTGGACATGAACCTTAGCGTCGGGAAAGACAATCTTTATGTCCAGCAAGCAGTTCAGTACAGCGTCACTGTCGGGACGGACGGAGGGGCTATCGCCGATCTGTCGATCACCTATGATTACCGCAACGCGGGGGACTTGTATCTGTGGAGCATCATGCGCGGCTATTACGGAGACTTTCTCAGGGTGTACGTCCCCCCGGGCAGCAGGTTGATAGGGAGCGAAGGTTCCGACGAGCCGGTCGCGACTACTGGCGAGCACGGCAAGACCGTGTTCGAGACGTTCCTCAAGGTCTACCCGAAGACCATGAAAACCATGAGGCTGCGCTATTGGATTCCCTTAAGGGTCTGGCGGGATGATCCGGTGACCAAGTATCAATTGCTGATACAAAGACAGCCGGCCACCAATATCAAGTCTCTGGACGTACAGGTTATTCTGCCCGATGGCTCGACAGTCAAGCGCGCACAAAGATTGAGCGGGGAAAGCAAAGAGCTGCGCTATCGTGGCACAATCGACAACGATCTCAGTTTCGAGGTAGACTTCAAGTTGCCTGGAGCCCCTGGGGTTCCTTAAACCCATTCAGGCCTGATGTTGGAGTTCCAAAGACGAATGGTCGTCGGAGCCACGGTCCGTCGAAACTGAATCGACGTGACAGGTGCCGGCGGTCGGCGGTTAGCCTCTGGCTCAATAATAGCGAGGAAAGCCTCAACCACTTCCGCATCGAACTGGCTGCCTGCCCCTGTCTTCAATTGAGCAATAGCGTATTCCTTTTCCATCGCCTTCCGATAGGGCCGGTCTGACATCATAGCGTCATAAGCATCGGCAACGCCGATTATCGCCGAAAGCCTCGGTATTTCGCCATCCAGCCCATCAGGATAGCCCTTGCCATCACAGCGCTCGTGGTGCGACCGAATTATCGGGATCGTCTCGGCCAGCGTCGGCACGTGCTTCAGTATGCTCTCCGCAACCACCGGATGGCGCTTAATGAGCTGCCATTCGTCATCGGTGAGGCTGCCATTCTTGCCCAGGACGTTTTCTGGAATGCCAATCTTCCCTATATCGTGGAAGAGCGCGGCCAGCTCCAGGCAATCGAGATCCTCTTGCCCCAGGTTCATTTGCAGCCCAGTAGCCAGGGTATAATCTCTCACCCGTTCGGAATGACCTCTTGTATACGGGTCCTTCGCCTCGACAGTAGCAACCAAAGCGGCGATGGTGCTAAGGTAGCTCTCGTGGACCTGCTGGTAAAGCCGCGCGCTATGAATTCCTGCCGCAGCCTGCTCGGCGAACGTCTCGAGCACCGTGAACTCGTTATCCGAAAACACGTGAGGCTCTTTGAAGCTCACATCCAGGGCGCCCACAACCTCGTTGCCCACGGCGAGTGGCAGACAGGCCGAAGCGACGATGCCCTCTTCAGCCGCTGGCAGACTCAAGAAGTCAGAATTGCCTGAATCACCCTGCAGTACAATGCGCCTTCTCTCGCCAATGGCCCGCGAAGCTGAGCCGTTCAACGATAGCTCTGGCTTCGCCAGATAAGCAGCGCTCAGGCCAACCTGGCTCTCCAACTTCAAAGTATTGTGTTCCTTATCATACAGGTATATGGCAACGCCGTGCGCTCGCGTCAACTCGCGCACGCTACTCGCAATGTAGCCCAAAACATGTTGAGTTTCGAGTGAACGGTTCAGCGCCATGCCGACGCGATAGAAGGCACCCATTTCCTCAACCCGTCGCTGCAAACTTGCGTTTGCCTCCGCGAGCTTGGCATTTACCTGGATCAAATCGGCGTTGCGAGCGATCACCGTCTTAGTCTGAGCCACATACATTCGGGTGGAGACCCAGGGCATCAGCAGCGGCAGGGAGAAAGCCAGCAGGCCTGCCCACCCCATCGATCTGAAGCCGAGCGCGGCCATCAAGCTGATGGCCGCTATTGTCAAATAGTGAAGGATAAGCCAGCGATGGCTCTCGTTGAAGACTGTACGAAAGTTGGCATCCGTCGTCAGGCTTACCGCCAGGGAGACGAGAGCTGAATTAGCCAGGAAATAGACAACTGCCGCGGTTCCCGCAGGGACAGCGGCTGAAATGAGATCGCGCGCGGGCCAGTGGCCACCAACCAGCGCATAGGTTGCGCCCGCCGATGCCGCGGAAATAGTCAACACCCCAGTGTTGAAGACTATCTTGTACCACGCCCTCCGTTTCGGGTAGAACGCGTAGACAGCCGCACCACCTAGATTCGCCAGAATGGCGCCGGCTGGGCCAAAAAGGAGGAGCGAGATGAACGATATCGCGAAGGCAAGGGATACGCTGCTGCCAGAGAAAAGGGGCACTGACACGACCTGGGCCAATCCGCACATCGCGACGAGAATGATCAGCGCAAGGGTATCGTCATCACCGGGCAGGCTCATCAAGCCATAAGCCAACGCAGCCAGACCACCTAGTGCAACGATTGCTATATAAGACCTGGCTCGGTCATTCAATGCCCCACCCCCAGAACACACAATCGATGCATTAGTCTAGTCGGCCAACGGTATCCCAGGTTATGTTATCCCAGGTGACGTTGTCCCAGGTGACATTGTCCCAGGTGACGTTATCCCAGGTGATGTTATCCCAGGTGATGTTGTCCCAGGTGACGTTGTCCCACGTAATGTTGTCCCACGTAATGTTGTCCCAGGTGATATTATCCCACGTAATGTTGTCCCAGGTGATATTACCCCACCGAATCCCCCGCGAGTCGACGCCACCGTTGAAGCTCAGATCCTTCCACACCAGAGGCGATTTGCCTTTGATCCAGGGCAACACCAGTACCGCCAGCGAATCTGCTGGTCTGGCCGATTGTTTTCGCTTCGCGATATCGCCTTCCACGGCTCTGGAGGCGTCCACATAGCCAGCCCCCGCCGAGTTGGCGTCGAAGCCGGTTATGCTGGTCGCCGATGACATCAAGCGTGCCTTAACGTCATCTGGAGTCAGACGAGGGTTCTTGTCGAGCAAGAGTGCGGCCACGCCCGAGACCACAGCCGCGGCCTGGGATGTGCCAGTCAGTCGAAAATAGCTCTTATCGACGACGCGGTCAGGAAGGAGCCGGTCCAGATAGCTCTTGGGCACTCGGGTTGAAACCATCTTTCGTCCCGGCGCCACCACATCTGGCTTCGCCAAGCCATCGTTCGTCGGCCCGCGAGATGAGAACCAGCTAATGACGTCATCACCACGTTTTTCCGTGGCGTTCATATCCACCGCGCCAACGGTGACGACATAAGGATCGTAGCCAGGGGTCGAAACTGTTCCGGCAGCAGGTCCCTGATTGCCTGCCGAAACCACCACTACGAGGCCGGCGTGCCAGGCTATCTCGACCGCGGCGGCTAGCGGATCATTCTTATATGAGCCGGTTGCCGGCGCGCCAAGTGAAATGTTGACGATATCGATACCGTAGGTCTTGCGGTTCTGAACGACCCATTGAATCCCTTTGATAACCGTGGACATGCGGGCTATGCCCTTATCGTTGACGACGCGCACGGATACGATGTTGGCTTCAGGAGCAATCCCGCTCCAGTCGTCGCCTTGTCCGGCGATAATGCCGGCCACATGTGTGCCATGTCCACCTGGATCGTCCAGTTTTCTGGAGCCCTTGACCAGATCGATAGACGCCACCAGCCGATTCGGGTCCACTCCGTGAGGGAGAGGCTCAACTCCTGAATCTATTACTGCTACAGTAACCCCTGACCCGTCAACGCCCTTATCCCATACCGCCTCGGCGTTCACGGCCCTGGTGAAATCCACCATGTCACCGCTGAACGGGCTTCCTCCGTCTCCCTTCGGTGATTTTTGCCGGCCAGCCATTCTAGTGGTTGAATCCACCATGTCACTGATGAACGGGCTTCCAGCGGGAGTCAGCAACACATCACGGGTAATATACCGAACACCTGGCTCGCGGCTCAGGACGGAGAGGCGATCGATGCTAATCCTACCACTGGCACCTCTGACAATCCCCAGACTCTCCGTGGCCGCACCGCCGTGCTTTTCGAGCGCACCTTTCGCTTTATGTTCGGGCTTGTCCCCGACCTGCAGTGCTGCGGTGGAATCTGTTGCGTCCATCTGTACGATAACAGGCACTGTACCGTGTTTGTTCGAAGCAAGCATGGACCGCAAATCGGGCGAGAGTTTCTCCCAAGCGGGATCCTGGCCGGAGCCATTCCCGCCGGCTTGCACGGCCAACGTGAACGGCCCGAGAAGAATTCCTATCGCCACGAGGATTGTGACTATCAGCCTAACGCATCTCTCAATCGTCATAGCCCCCATCCTTTCCTGTCACGCTCAGACTGAACGCGTGCGCCGCAAACACCTCCTCCCTCCCCCGTTTCTTAACCAAGTGCCAGAAGCGCTCGCTAATCAATAAACCGAGAAATCCAACCAATCCTTCTCTGCTGATGGAGCACAAACATCGAATCGCCCACGGCGAACCTGGAGGCACAGCCTTGCCTCTCAGCCCGACCGTGAGTAGATATCCATCTTCCTGGGATGCCCGAGGTCCGCAAGTTAGGCGAGCATCCCCCTGCTAGCGTTCATTCTAGGGTTGCCAGTCTGCACCGTCAATAGGAAATAAGTCCTAGCCGTTCTGGCCCGTGCTGCGCAGATTGCTATCCTGATGCTGAGGGCCCTCGGCTCTATTTGAAGAAGGTCGAGCCGTGATTCAAGGTCCTTGGGGTCCATGATCCAACGAACGGTTGGCAGACCTGACAATGATGGGGACAGGTTCAGGAACACGCCTGAGAGCAATCTACCAGAAAAAGGCAGTTTTCGCAACCCCTGGTGGGCAAATCGCTTGAGATTTGGGTATGGGAGCATAAATTAAGCGAGAATACCAGGCTGGTGAAGACATTTTTCACTTTGCCCCGGGTGACATTCTTTTTATGACATTCTTTTTATTGACAAACGGGAGACGAGGTGCTAAATTGTCGCTGAAGTAAACAGTCCCCGCTCCCGTGAACCACAACGGCAGGCCGGCGTTGATACTACGTCGGTAGGCACGGGATCTCTCAGGATGAACTGGCTTTCAGCAACCACCAGGACGGTGCAGCGCCACACGTCGACCTCGATTGTAAGATGCTCCGAGCTACGAAGTAATTTAGGAGGAAGCTGTGTTCAACGGGGATGAGAACATGGCAAGTCCGTCTTAATGGCAATCTCCCGTACGTATAGACAAGCGAGCGACTTAGTGCTATATTGCGCACGGACCGTTTATCCTCTCTGTTGGGACACGTCTAATAATGAGGAGGTTAGTGATAATGAAGCGCCACACCAGATCGGCTAGCAGAATGCTAGTTCTCGTGCTCGTCTTCCTAATGGCTGCGTCGGCCTTAGCCTGCAGCCAGCCGGCCCCGACACCCACGCCATCCCCGACCTCGGCGCCAAAGTCCGCGCCGACCAAAGAGGCCAAGCCTGAGGCCAAAGATGTGAAACAGGCGACACCACAGGCTAGCGCCGCTAAGCCCGCAAAGGAACCGGCAAAAGAAGAAAAGAAGCTCGTCAAACTGACCGTGCCATTCAGCGCAATCTCAGGGTCACAGGCGGCGTTGTGGATAACGAAGGAAGCCAAGCTTTTCGAGAAATACGGCCTCGACGTGGAAATACCCTATATAACATCGAGCACGACGCTAACCCAGTCCCTGCTCTCGGGCGAGGTAAAGCTGGCCCAGGGATCCGGCAGCGCGGTGGTCAACGCCAATCTGGCCGGCGCCGACCTCGTCATCCTCTCGATTTCCAACAGCGTGCTGACCTACTCGATGTACGCGCGTCCTGAAATCAAGACCTTCGCTGACCTGAAAGGGAAGGCGGTAGGCGTGGGCGGACTTGGTGCAACCCTGGACTTTGCGGCTCGCGCCGCGCTCAAGAAGAACGGGCTGGAGCCAGATAAGGATGTGGCAATCCTCTCGGTGGGTAGCTCGCCCGATATAATGGCTGCCATCGTGGCGGGCGGAGTGCAGGCAGGTGTTTTCGGCCCTCCCACTACCCTCCAGGCGCGCAAAGCTGGCTTACACGAACTTTTGAATATCTCTGAGCTAGGCATCCCATACCTCGCGGGGGCCATCGGCGGCAGCAAACGGTATATCGCCAGCGACCGGGCGACCACAATGAACTTCATGAAAGCTATGGTCGAGGGCATCTCTGTGGCCAAGAAAGACAAGAACTTCGCGATGGACGTGATTGGCAAATATAGCAAGACGGATGACAGAGAGGTCCTGGACGAGACCTACGAATACTATCTGACGAAGTTCCTTCCCAAGGTGCCGTACGCCACTGTGGAAGGGGTGCAGAGCATCCTCGACGACGTCGCGCGGCGAGACCCCAAAGCGAAAGATGTGAAGGCGGAGAGCTACATAGATAGCAACTTTTTGAAGGAACTAGAGGATAGCGGGTTCGTCAAGAAGCTTTACGGTGAATAAGCGCCTATCCGACAGCGTAGCACGGGGCTTGTCCCCCTTACCGGCTTCAAGTATGCCAAAGACGTGATATTGGGCCTTGCTCGGGGGATGTGCCTGAGGAGAGAGTGGAGTATCTGAGAAGTATCTTCCAGAAGCTCGCCAACAACGAGGACCTTCAGAGTGAACTGGAGAAGGTGTCCGGACCAGGAGAGCCATTCATGTCGGGCAAAGACCTTCAGCAAAACTTCAGCAAAAGATAGGCATTATGAAGGCCAACAAAGCATTGGCGGGCCAACTGGACTCGATATTCGCAAAGTATAGCGCCGTCAAGTAGCCCCCTCGCCAACAACTGGTACGTTCCTTGCAAGCCGATTAAGGAACATCAGGCTGAGGCGAGGATGTCCATGTTGAACAAGCCACATACAGGGAAGGAACGAGATAGCCGCCAACCGACGAAGTTCACTCCGATCAAGCCAAAGACCGGAGAACGCCGCGCCGAGGAGGGCGCTGTTTCGCGCTGGACAGATAAGAGAGCCGATGCCGTCGTCGATACAAACGTCGTCGCCGGCCGGGGGCCAGGGAGCACGCTCCAGTTCCAACCGCGCCCCGTCGGACTAGCTCGTGGTCTCACGGCACTCAGCCACCGGGATTTCCGGCTGTTCTGGATCAGCCAATTGATTTCTCTTACCGGGACGTGGATGCAGGTGCTGGCGCAGGGGTGGCTCGTCCTGCAAATAGGCGGAACACCCTTCGACCTCGGCGTCGTCAGCGCCCTACAGTTTCTGCCCACGCTGGCATTGTCCATTTTCGGTGGGGTGCTCGCCGACAAGTTCCCGAAGCGCTACTTGCTGCTGGGCACTCAATCAGCCGCGATGTTCCTCGCATTTGCCCTGGCGGCGCTATCCTGGGCCGGAATCGTGAATCTTGTCCACGTGATGATACTCGCCACTCTTCTCGGCTTCAGCAATGCCGTGGACATGCCGACGCGACAGGCGTACGTGATCGAGCTCGTAGGTCGGCGAGACCTCCCCAACGCGATAACATTGAACGCCGCCGCCTTTAACGGAGCACGTTTGATCGGCCCAGCGCTGGGGGGCCTGGCCATCGCGCTGGTCGGCCTCGACGCGGCGTTCTTCTTAAACGGCGTCAGCTTCCTCCCAGTGCTCGCTGCGCTCCTACTGATGAAAGCGGGGGCTGAGGCCCGGGCCGAAGAGCTGAGGCCCCACGAGGTTCTGGCGCATGTCCAGGAGGGACTGAGCTTCGTTCAGCAGTCGCGACTCGTTCTGCTGACGATCCTGCTGGCCGGGCTGGTGGCAACGTTTGGCATGAACTTCAATGTCATCGCGCCGGTGTTCGCTAGAGACGTTCTTCACGCGGGGGCAGATGGGCTTGGAGCGCTCATGGCGGCCATGGGGGTGGGCGCCCTCACGGCTTCTTTGCTGCTCGCCTTCTTCGAATGGGAACCGCATCCGATGGTGCTCTCCGCAGGAGCGGTGGGATTAGGTGCGTTCGAGATTCTGCTTTCGCAGATCGCTACTTTGCCGGTCGCGCTAGTGTTGATGAGCGCCATCGGGTTTGCGATGATCATTCTCACAACTATGGCCAACATCACTTTACAGACATCCACTCCCGACGCTCTTCGCGGTCGAGTGATGGCCGTATACACGACCGTCTTCGTGGGCTCGGTCCCGGCCGGGAGCCTGTTCACTGGCGCACTGGCATACGTTGGTGGCGCCGAAATGCCCCTTTTGATCGGCGGCACCATCAGCGTCGGCGTGGCCGTCTGGGTATGGTGGCAAGTCTCCAGGCCTGCCGTGGTGTAGAAGGAGATCGCTAACTGCCCTTCGCGAGCGTGACTCATCGCTTCTGAAGCGTCTGGCACAACTTTTGCACTTCTCCATGGCGAAGCGTTGCGATAAGGAGGTGTGGATGACGATGTCTGGCGCGATACGCAACGTCCTCGGCGAGATGGGACCATCACCGAAGATCGCTATCCTTCGAGGCGGAGGAATCGGAGATTTTTTGTCCATCACGGCGGCTCTCCGCGCGTTGAAGAAGTCGGTCCCCGGAGCTCATACCACGCTCATCACTACCCCGGGTCTGAGCGAGTTCTGCCAGCGATACCCATCCATAGATAGGATAATCCTCGCTCCGCGTTACCAGGGCGTGAACGATGGCCCAGTGGACCCAGCAAAAGTGAACCAGTTTTTCGCTCAAATGCGGCGCGAGAAACTCGATCTAGCGCTCCAATGGCACGGCGGAGGAAGGAACTCCAATCCGTTCGTCAGCAGCCTCGGCGCACGCGTGACCGCCGGATTCCGCAGCGACGATGCCGCCGCGTTAGACATCTGGCTGCCCTACGATCACCATCATCACGAGGTTTTACGCTATCTGGACCTCGTGACCCTCCTGGGTAGCAGGACCGACGGCGTTCATACTGAATTGCCACTGGTTCCAGATGATTATGCGGATCTAGGGCATCTGGCCCATTCCATCGATCTCGACGCCCTGCGCGAGGGGAGATACATCGGATTCCACGTCAGCGCCGGAGCACCTTCACGCCGCTGGCCTCCCGAGCGCTTTGCGGCCGTGGCGAACGCATTGTTGGCAGAACACGATCTCGCGGGAATCATCGTTACGGCTGGACAGGGGCAGGATTCTGACGCGGCGGCTGTGATTTCGCGTATCGAGGACCGGCGCCGCGCCATCAACCTGGCCGGGCGCACCTCTCTCGGCGGGTTGGCAGCCCTCATCAGCCAACTGCGACTCTACGTGAGCAACGATTCCGGTCCAGCCCACATGGCCGTCGCCCTGGGCACACCGTGCGTCGTCGTTTTCGGCTCAGGCAACCCTATCAACTGGGCGCCCCTCGAGCGAGCGTGGCATCGGCCGGTGGCCGATCTAAGCTCACCGTGCCGCTGGATGGTTCACGATGGCTGCAAAGATGAGCCGACCGTTCCTTGCCTTCAGGGCGTCCAGGTCGAGGCGGTGCTGCGAGAGACACATAGTCTGCTGGGCTTGAAGAACATAATGTCTTGGCCAGCGTCGTGTGAGGAATGCTCTCCAAACCTCCTCAGCGAGGGCTACGTGTCAAACAGCGAGTACAAGAGATCAGGAAGGGTGATATTAAGTGGTCAAGAGAAAAGCTTACCCATTACCGAAGGAGGAAAAAGAGGTCTTCGTAAAAGCGCTGCGAGGCCTTAACGCGGCCCAGGTGCCGTACGTCATCGGCGGAGCTTTCGCGGTTTTCCACTACTCTGGCGTGTGGCGGAACACGAAGGACCTCGACGTCTTCGTTACGCCAAGTCGCAGGCAGGAGGCGATGGACGCGCTAGCGAAACTCGGATTCAACACGTGGATCAAGCACGAGCCCTGGCTAGCCAAGGCGACGATGGACCCATACTACGTAGATGTCGTGTACGGCATGGGCAACTGGCTCGCCCCGGTGGACGATGTGTGGATCGACAAGGCTGCTCCGGGCACGTTTCTAAACGTGCCGGTGCACTTTGCCCCTCCTGAGGAGATAATCTGGGCCAAGGCGTTCATCGCAACCCGTGAGAGATACGATGGCGGCGACGTAAACCACATCATTCAAGGCACAAAAGGCAACCTCGATTGGCGTCGGATCGTGGATCGCTTCGACGGCCACTGGGAGGTGCTGCTCGCCAGCCTCATAATGTTCCGCTACGTCTACCCCTCCCATCGAGACTACGTCCCCAACTGGGTCTTGCGCGACCTGCTCGCTCATCTGCGCGAAAGCATGATCGAGCCGTGGCGGGGAGGCAAGCTATGTCGCGGTCCGATCATCGACGGCATCGGAACCTACTCGATGGACATCCAAGAGTTTGGCTATCGCGACGCCCGCCAGGAGCTGTGGGAAGCGAGCCAAGCCGCAGCCGGTCAAGGGTCTAAGACAGCGCGGAGCGCGTAATCGGGCAAGTACAGACCGAGCCTAGAATGAGCTTGAGTTAAGTATGGTTTCCCCGTTATTCCCGTTATTCCCTGACCTATTTTCCCGCGCCCGCCTCACCAGCAGGTCGATGAACAGCGCGGCTGACCAGCCGAAGGCTGGTGCGGCCTTGGCGGGCACTTCGCCTGTGATCGAATTGAAGTACTCGGCGGCGCCCCGGCGCATCACCAGGTCGATCGTCCGATCAGCCAGCGTTGTCGCCAGACCTCGATAGCCAGCACGCGTGAGGGCTTCGACCAGCATATAGTTCACGTTGACCCAGGTCGGACCCCGCCACATCGTGTCAGGATCGTAGTTACTATCGGTTCGCGCCACCGTCGGAACCCCAAACTCTGTCCAGAAAATGTCCGGGTTGCCCAGATTGGCGATGGCGGCGCGCACCTGCGAAGGTCTCAGGCTCCCGGTCCAGATGGGCAAGATGTTAAACGGCGTGAGGACGCGGAGGGGCTGATGGTCCTTGGTGGCCCAAAAGATGCCCGACGCCTCGTCGTAGAAATGCGCCACCGTGCGTCGCGCTAGCGCTCTGGAACTGCGCTCCCAGCGCTCGATGTCGCCGGAGCGCCCGATTATGCGCGCGATTGCCGCCAGCGATTGCATGTGGACGCAGAGATACGTGTTCAAGTCCGGCGACTCGACCGGCATGCCCGCGTCCCACAGGGGGCTGTCGTCGAGCCCCGAAGAAAAAGGGTGGTTGTACTGGGCCACTCCATCGCCGTCGTCGTCGCAGCGCTCCAGCCACCAGTTGTTCCAGCGCACTAGCGGCTCGTAAATCTCCCGCAAGAAGTCACTTCCGCCGCCGCTCTCGAAGATCTTCAGAGCCGCCCAGGCCATCAGCGGTGGCTTGGTCAGCTCCCTGCAGCGCGGGCCATCCTCACACACGATGAGCCCTTCGTCGTGTACCATGTCCGGGATCAAGCCGCTGTCTAGCTGGTGATCGAGCAAAGTCCGCAGTTGATCTTGCGCCAGCCGCACATCAGCGTGGCGATAGGCCAGCGCGTGGAAATACGCGTCCCAGTGCCAGACGCCCAGGTAGTGGGTTTTCGACGGCGCCATGGCCTCACGCTTGAGGTAGCCTTTCGGGCTAAGGAGTCCGTTTCTGAGCAGCATCCAGGCGAAGTAGTACTCTCTCCAGTAGCCCTCGCTCACCCTCGGAACGGCGTCGAACCAGGTGCGCCACGCTTTCTCCGCTCGGCGCTTAACGGTCTCGCCGGGCTCTACGCTCCTGGATAGACTATCGGATTCGGGGATGTGGATCGCCAAGACTGTCGCGTGACCATCCGGGCTATCCACAAAACACGAACGATGCCCCTCCGTCCTCGGGCCAACACGCAGGCTTGTCACATAACTATCAGCGGTGATGGCCAGGAGGCGTGGGGTATCGAACGTGCCGCCGAGATCGTCGGCCACGAAGCGCTCCGCCATGATCGAGCACGAGAGGCCGCACCCACGGGACGGCAAGCAAATGTAAAGCGTCTCTCTGTCGCCAAAGAAGACCTCGAAGCTCCCCACCGAGGTCTCCAGGCGCAGCAAGTGTGGCCAGGTCACAAGCCTGAACGGCAGCGCCCTCCCCGCGTCGTCGGCGGGCTCGATCCTTGCTATCAGAGGCGAGCGATCACGATGACCACCCAACTTCTTTTCGAGGTGTGGCCACCGCTCCGCCATCCGCACAGCAAGACCGCCATCTCGGTCTGTACCGACCAGTATGCGCGACCCACGCTCTGAGAAAGGCACCGCCGAAATGTCGAGTCTGTCCCTTAGAATATCGAAATAGTGAATTTGACAATCTCCGGGCGCTTCGGCCACGTCGAGGTGATCGATGGAAATCATTTCGAGACCCTTTCTTGCTACGCGTAGTCCTCGCGACAATCAGCCGGGCATGCAGCCAGACGAAGTGGCATGGGTCTTTCGGGTGGCGGCCAGCCTTCGGAGGTTGTGGGCTATCAATATAAGGCAGTCATCAGGCGCTGTCAACAAGCGCGCCACCTTCCGGCACGCTTCTTGCAACGTTGATCCTGACCGAGCTAGTGCGTGGAGCGCCGATGCGAATTGCGCAGATATCTACACCCCACATTCCAACGCCGCCGCCAGCTTACGGGGGGTCTGAGCTGGTGGCAAGCTACATCACGGAAGAGCTGGTCAGGCAGGGCCATCAGGTCACCCTCTTCGCGGCTCCGGGATCTCGCACGGCGGCAACACTCATCTCGTTTCCTGAGGTCAACCAGGCATCCACCTTCGATGCTCGTGAGTTGGTGCACGTCGCGCGCGCTTTTCGATACTCCCATGATTTCGACATCGTTCACAATCACTGCCTCTCCGCTGGCCCCGCGCTGGCGCACGTCTCACCTGTGCCTGTGATGAGCACGCTTCATTACATTCACCACATTCTCGGTTGCTTCCCCGATCACAACTACGCAGCGGTGAGCCAGCGCCAGAAGCAACTGGCGAGCAACCTGAGAATTCGCGATGTCGTTTACAACGGAATCGACGTCAACCTGTTTCGTCTCGGAGAGGACAAAGACGACTTCATACTGTTCCTCGGCCGATTCCATCCTAACAAGGGGGCACATCTGGCTATCCAGGTGGCACTTCGCGCCGAGCGCGCCCTCGTCATAGCGGCGCCGCTTCCGCCGCCCGATCAGCAGGATTACTTTGACGCTTTGATAAAGCCACATCTGCACGGAAGGATCACTTATGTTGGGGAGGTCAGGGGCCAGACTAAGACAGAGTTGCTGGCGAAAGCCAAAGCAATCGTCTCACCGCTGACGTGGGACGAGCCCTTCGGGCTGGTCCTGCTGGAGGCGATGGCGTCAGGTACGCCGGTCATCGCCACCAACAGGGGGTCGGTTCCCGAGCTAGTCCTTGACGGTAAGACCGGCTTCGTCGTCGCCGATGTGGACGAGATGGTGCAGGCGATCGAGCGCGTTGGGGAGATCGACTCATCAAGCTGCCGCGCACACGTGGAGCAAAACTTCAGCATCCAGGCGATGGTCGACAAATACCTCGCCCTGTATCGCCTGCTCCTTGGAAACCAGTGGATCCCATAGGTCAGGTCTCACGACGGAGGCACAGAGACACGTAGGAATCGAGATCAGGGCGTCTGTGGCGTCCTTCCGCAGAAGGACATACGCTTTGCGAAGAGCGGACGATCTATACAGCGCAGGGACGATTGGCCAGTCGCCCCATGCGCATCAAGCTGAAACGGGCTCGCTCGGGAAACAGCAGTTCAGGTGGTGGAAGAGAGGCGTGGCTCCCATCATGAGTCCAACAAACTGCTGGCAAAAAGCTCCTCTGGGTCCAGCGATCTATCGATGAGGCCCTGGCGGAACGAGTAACCGATGAAGCGCTCCAGGTTCACACGGTTGCGAGACAATCCGTTTGGCCAGGGGTCTGACCCCATGAGTTGGCGCTGCGCTCGGAACTCCTGATATCCCCAGGCGAGGTGCCCCCAGTTGGGGTCCCTGGCGTACTCACCGTAGCAGACCTGTTTCGCCGCTTCAAAGGCGTCGTAGAGCGCCCTGGCCACCCAGAGGTTTGATTCCAGGACATCGTTTGCGATCGCCACCACGTGCATAATAGGATAGAATCCATTGCGCCGGTAGTAAGCCTGTTCCTCGGACTTGCCGTCGGGGAACAGATAGCCCACGTTCGGAGAGCCCTCGCGTACGGGTCGGGGCACCGAGGGCAGCACCAGGGCGTCGACCCCACCGCTTTCCAGCATGGCTTCGATGTTCTCCCGATCTGGCACACGCTCTATCCTGACGCCCGCGGGTGGGTCGAACGAAATGGTCTCGTGCCTGCCAACCACCCAGGTGACCTTCTCCAGAGGCACGGCGTATTCAGATTGCAGGTCGCCCTTCGCCAAAACGGATAGGGTCGTCTGGTAGGTATTCAGTCCGACGCGCTTGCCGATCAGGTCCTTCGGGCTGCCGATGCCCGCTTGCTTATTGACGTAGATGTTGGACTGGCTGAAGAGGCGTCTGGGGAATACGGGGATGGCCGTGAAAGGCGCTCCACGGCTTCTCGCCATCAGGTAAGACGACAGCGAAACCTCAGAAGCGTCAAACTCGCGGTGGTGTAGCATGCGCTGATGTCGGTCTCCTGGATGCTGGGAGACGGCCAGAGCCACCAGTTCTATCCCTTCGGGACACACCCGCCCATCCAACAAGGGCTGCGTACGATCATACCGTTCCATGGCTAACGACAATCTCAATCTAAACGCCATCTTACCCCTCCTATATCGCAGTTTGGATATTAGCAGGCAGCCGGCCATGAAGTCAAGAGCCCTGACTGGCATGTATAGCAGTTTGCGTTTGGGTTTGGCTACGTCGATGCGCTCGACCTATCGAATGTTGCTTCTCTCGCTGAATCTTCTCGAAAACCGCCGTAGCTTACACGAGATTGCGGAAACTTGCTGGGAGGTTTGTTAGGGCGTCAACGGACAAAAACGGATATATGGAACGCAGAAGGGGTCACATCAAGGTGACTGCACGGCCGCTTCAGCCTCGGCTCTGGGCTCAGCGATCAGGGGCGTTTGGAGTTCCTTCGCGTGGGCCTTGCGATCTAGGACGTCGCGCACCGCCCGCGCGAGCTTCTCCAGCGTCACCGGCTTGCGGAGGTATGGTCCGGCGCCAAGCATTTGCGCCTCCCGCACGCGCTCCCGCTCGGCAAAGCCCGAAACGATGATCGCCTGCTGCCCGGGTCGGACAGCCAGAATTCGTCGGTACGTCTCCGCACCGTCTATTCCCGACGGCATCACCATATCAAGCACCACCAGGTCCACGTGACGCTCTTTCAGATAGGAGACTGCCTGCTCGCCGCTGCACACAGAATCGACGCGATAGCCCAGCGTTCCCAACATCTCCCGTTCGACCTCCCGCTGAACCTCGTCGTCGTCCACCACTAAAATAGCCTCGTTTCCACCGACAACCTCCTGACTCGGCTGCTCTTCCATCTTCCCACGATAGACAGGTAAGTACACGGTGAACATCGCACCCTTTCCCGGTTCAGTTTCCACATCCAGATAGCCGCGATGATCGCTCACGATCCCCTGCACGATGCTCAGCCCCAATCCGGTGCCACGGCGCTTGCTGAACTGCTTCGTCGTGAAGAAGGGATCGAAGATTCTATCGATGATCTCAGGGGCGATGCCCCGCCCCGAGTCCTTCACCTGAAGGGCCACGTACTCCCCGACCTCAACGCGAGTGAAGTGGCCAAACGGCTTGTCGACGTAGACGTTTCTCGTACTCACCGAGAGAATACCGTTGTCGTTCATCGCGTCGCGCGCGTTGCCGATAAGGTTGGAGACCACCCGCAGGAGCTGCGCATCGCAGCCGCCAACCGGTAACAGGTCCGGGGCGAGGTCGGTCTCGACGGTCAGAGTGGTCGGCTGAGCAGGCATTTGCGCGATGGATTGCTCAACTATCGGATTCAGAACGGTTATCTCCTGATTGAAATGGCCCCTTCGACCCAAAGCCATCAGATCGTCGGTGATAGCGGACATCTGCTGGGCGGCCTTCAGCATCGTATCACAATACCTGATGGCTGGATGGTCCGCGGACAGATGCTTCTTGATAAGCTGCGGATACGCGGCCAGCGGCGACAGAAGATTGTTGAAGTCGTGGGCGACCTGAGCCACTACCGTTCCTGCCATCTCCAGCCGCTGGGCGCGCAGCAGTTGTTCCTCCAGCTTTTTGCGCTCGGAAATGTCACGCGCGATGCCCTCGACGGCCACCAGATTACCAGCTTCGTCCTGGATGGGAACGTTGCGCAGCTCCGTCCAGACCGTGTGTCCTTCCTTGTGCCGCCATCTCACGGTCACCGCCAGAGGCGGCTCACTACCCAGCATCGCGTCCAGCAGGTGTCGATCATCAGGATGAATAATCCTGCGCACCAGGCCAGGATCCGCGAGATACTCTTCTGGAGCAAAGCCGATCACCCTTGTGATAGCCGGGCTCAGGTAACTGAGTGTCTTGCGCGGCTGAAGCTCATACCGATAGATGATATCGTGAGCGTTCTCCGCCATACGAAGGAACCGGGCCTCGCTTTCGCGCAGCGCCACCTCCGTCTTGCGGCGTTCCCGCCGGTTCGCCACCTCGCGCAGCTCCCGCTGTATCGCCGGAACCAATCGCGTGAGATTGCCCTTCACGATATAGTCGTGGGCGCCGGCTCTCATGGCCTCGACAGCGGTTTCCTCGCCAATCTTGCCGGAAACGACGATGAATGGGAGATCGAGCCCCTTCTCCTGCAAAAGCTGCAACGCCGCCAGCCCACTGAACTGGGGCAACACGTAGTCCGCAATGACGACCTCCCAGGCTTGCTTCATCAGGACGTTACTCATACCTGACGGCGTTTCGACCCGCTCGAATTTCGGGTCGTAGCCACCGCGCCCTAGCTCGCGCAGCAGGAGACGGGCATCTTCTTCTGAATCCTCGACAATCAGCACGTGTAGTGGTGTGCACATTCGATCACTCCACATAGCAAGAGATGCACCCCACCGGCGGACATCCCCTCAACACTCCGAACACTACCCTCTCAATGGCCGAACCGAACAAGGCTTCCGACGATTGTTCCGTGCAAGAACGATGCCACGTCGCCAACAATACCTTGACCGTTCAACGCAATAGAACCCTGCATGGTGTGGTAATGGAACACTTCTTGCTGAAACACGTGGAACGGCCGCGGCAGAATGGAGGGGATAGATGATTCACAGAAAATCACCGCGAATGGCACTTTGCCTCGCGTTCTTGTTGTCTTTGACGATGTGGGTAACGCCTGCGAAGGTGGAAGCCGATCCGACCATCGTAGTGCAGTCAGAAGAGACGGCCACGGTCCTCGAGAACCGCCGTCTGCTCACGTACTATGGCAACCCCTACGATGGGCGGATGGGCATTATGGGGGCCTTAAGCCCGGAGGAGCTCGTCGCTGCCTTACAGCAGCGGGCGGCGATGTATGAGGCGCTAAGCGACAGACCGGTCCAGCCAGCCATACATTTCATCGCCACGGTGGCTCAAGCGAGCGCCGGCGCCGACGGTATGTACCGGGCGCGAATGCCGGTATCCCTGGTGCAGGAATACGCGGACCTCGCGGCGCAAAACGGGATGCTGCTGTTCATCGACATTCAGGTAGGGCGCAGCACGGTGCAGGAGGAGCTCGCTCCGTGGATTCCACTGCTATCACAACCCAACGTCCACCTTGCGCTCGACCCCGAGTTCGATATGTGGGGCGGACAGGTTCCTGGCGTACAGTTGGGACATATGACAGCCGACGAGATCAATTATGCCCAGGAGCTGTTGACCAGCATAATTGAGCAGAACGGGCTGCCCAACAAGGTGCTGATCGTTCACCAGTTCGCCGCGAGCATGCTTCCGGATAAGGGACGCATTGGCAGCTATCCTCGCGTCGAGATAGTCACCGACATGGACGGGTTTGGCTCCCAGCCGTTGAAGCTGAAGCACTACGAGTGGTACGTAAGGGATGAGCTGATCGAGTACGCGGGAATCAAGCTCTTCTTCGATCAGGACACACCGCTTTTCACTGCCGAGGAAATCATGAGCCTGGATCCGGTGCCCGATGTCATAATCTACCAGTAAGTGATTATCTCAAGGTGATGCAGATGAGAAAGATCATAAGTCAGCGGTTCCCGGACTTCCGTCGTTTGCCTCTGGGTCTCCGCTGCTTTAGCTCATTTTCCAGGCGGTCTTCGTAAACGGCAAGATCTTCGGGTATGGCAGGCGCCTGGCTCGGCGTGGATGCCTGGTCTCGGCTCGACCAACGACGCATCGTGTAACCGAGGAACCATACCCCGAAGATCAGGCCCAGAACCGGCAGCCCCCATAGGATCTGATTGAATCCCTGCTTCGGTGGATCACGAAGTATGGCCTCACCATAGCGATCGACGAAGTACTGTAGAATCTGGTCCCGCGTCTCCCCTTGCGCCAGCTTCCTTCGGATCACGGATTTCATATCCTGCGCAAGCGGGGCTGAGGAATCGGCCACGGACTGGCCGTCGCAGACCGGACATTCAAGCGATTGCGCGATCTCACGCACCTGTCTATCTTGCTCGGCATCCGCCAGCGCGGTCCCACCCAGACTCATAACCATTAATGCCGCCAGGGAGACGATCAGAAGGCTTTTGCCCAGGCGATTGGAGCCCGCCTTCGAGTTCATCTTCGAGTTCATCCTAAAGATCATTCTAAGGCCCATCCCAAGGATCACCTGAGGGCCTCCTCGAAAAAGGCTGATACCTGGTAATCGGTTAGCGGCCCTATCCATCGCCGCACGAGCTTACCATCCCTGTCGATGAACCACGTTTCAGGTAAGCCGGTCACCCCGTATTCGATGGCAATCTCTCCGGTGGCGTCAAGGCCATTGGGATACGTGATCCCGAACTCCTTCATAAAGGCGCGCGCGTCAGACTCGTTATCCCAGATGTCCACACCCACCAGAACGGCCCCACGGTCCTTGTAGGCCTGCCAGGCCCGCTCGAGGACCGGTGCCTCTTCGCGACAAGGCGGGCACCATGATGCCCAGAAGTTCACCGCGACGGCCTTGCCACGCTGATCGGAGAGCCTAAACTCCTCGCCCGAGAAGAGCTTGATCGAGAAGTCCGAAGCCTGCCGCCCCACGCGCACGGCCGCAGGATCCGCCGAGCCAGCAGAGCCCCTCTGAGTGAATGCATAGCCGAACACAACGCTCAAGACGAGCGCCCCGACAACCACGCTAAGTGTGATCTTGCTCAATTGCCACCTCAATAGAACAGGGTATAGTAAAGCCTCTGGGCCAGGATGCTGAAATAGAAGAAGCGATCGGTAAGGAAGAGAACCCCTACCGCGACCAGAAGGCCGCCGCTCGTTATGTTAATCAACCGATAATGCCGTCTCATCCAGCCCAAAGCACCCATCGCGCGACTGAAGCCAAGGCCGACCAGCACGAAGGGCACGCCCAACCCCAGCGAGTAGGCCAGGAGCAGCAGCGCCCCTCGGGCCGCGGTCTCGGCGGCCCCCGCATAAAAGAGGATCGAAGCGAGGATAGGGCCCACGCACGGCGTCCAGCCAAATCCAAACGCCATACCTAGGAGGACCGTCCCGCCCCGCCCGAACGAGTTCCTCGTGAAATGAAAACGCCGCTCCTGATACAGTTGAGGCAAACGGATGAGACCGACAATGAACAGCCCCATCAGAATCATTACTCCGCCTGCCACTCGATTCAACGGCCGGCGATACTCCTCGATGAAGCCACCTAAGAGCGATGCCGAAGCGCCGAGCAACACGAAGACAAGAGAGAATCCCAGCACAAACAAGAGACAGGACAGGACGATGTGCCAGGTCTGGTCACGCGGACGCTCGGCCAGGTCGTGCACCGACACGCCCGAGATGTAGGACAGGTAGCCCGGCACCAGTGGGGCCACGCACGGTGAGAGGAAGGACAAGACGCCGGCGCCGAAGGCGACGAGCCACCCTACCTCGGGAACGAGGTCGCTCATTCGAGCACCCCCTCGATGAAAGATGCAGGACGCTTCCTACCGATGGCTCTGTCCCCCTGCCGCGAGGTATTCCCCTCTCTCGGGTTGACGAAGGTGGTCGAAAGTTCAATTATTCCATAGCTCTCACCAGTCTTGCTATTCACGTTCCGAATATAGCACATCGGTCTTCGCGATGTCCACTATAGCGGTTTGCGTTTGGATGGGGCTATCGTAAATCTAACTGGGTCAGGGTAATGTAATCACCCCCACCTTCGACGAGGAGTCGCTTCCCCGTGGCAAGAACGTACATTCCGGCGATAACGCTGTATCGCCCTGGAGGCAGGCCACCATCTAGCTTCAGCTCGTGTCGATCGAGGATTCTATCGCCGGGCTCCCAAAAAGAGGTCGGAAAGCTGCCTTCCGCGGGTTGCCCATCTGATTGAGCGACCAGTTGCCCCTCGGCGTTGAGCACCTGCACGAAGACCGTGTAATCCTCAGTGGGAACGGCTCTCGCCTGCCAGAAGAGACTCAAGCCAAGAACTCTGGGCGTTGCCGACTGCTGCGGGCGCAGTAGATCGAAGCCAAGGAGATCGATCGCCTCGCCAAGATTCTTCCCCAGCCGGTTTGCGGGGGCGATATCCGCCGGCTCGCTGGCCGCCACTTTGATGTCCGCCAGGCGCAGCGTATCTTCCATTTTCGGGGCTCCCACAACGGGAAGCCTTGCCTGCGTCTTCCTATCGTAGACGCCGACCACCATCGAGTACTTGCCCGCCGGCACCTGATCGTCGATGCCAACAGTATAACGCTCGACCAGGATATCATCTGCCTGCCATTCAGACGAGGGATAGGCGCTCGTGTCATACTGCGCCAGCATCGCGCCCTTCACGTCCAACAGGTGGGCGAAGATGACGCGGTCCTCAGCCGGAGCATTTTCGAGAAGGCGCCAAATAGCGGTGACTTCGATTTTGTCACCCTGCTGTGTTCGTGGGTCCATTCGGTAGCCGAGAAGCTCTATCTCATTCCCAAGATTCCCACGGAACCTGGTAAAAGAAGGATCGTCGAGTACCTTGTTCACGGCAGTCTCGACCTGTGCTGGCGTGAGACGATAGGCGACGAGATCTTCGGTGCCATTGCTGAAAAACGAGCGCCCGACCATCGCCTCTACCGGCAACAAGCTCTCGATCCGCTCGGAACGCGCCGAGAACGGGAATACGTAAAGGCTGTCTCGGGCTTTCTGCGGTGAGAAAACGATAGCCGAGTTGCCGTCGAACCACCGTGCCCGGGGATAGACCCGCGGAGCCAGGTGGGCAATAACGGCGTGGCGGTAATAGTCTGAGCTGATGAACACGTCTTCACCCGCCGGCCTGGCCTCTCGTTCGACGAAGCGCGCCGCAGCCACGATGTCGGCCATATCTTCATAGGCGCCCCCGAAGCTATCGGCCCAGACGACGAAGTAATCACGGTAGGTCATCCCGGCCTCGACCAGAAGGATAGCGGCTATTAGCCCGACGAAGGCTCCCTGTGTCCGTTGGCGCCAGGCGCGCGGCACCCTACTGGCAGCCCAGTCCCAGAGTACCACGGCCCCCAGCGCCGGCATCAAGTACAGCATAGGCACCAGGCCCATAGATCTAAAGGTATATCCACCGACATCTACAGAAAGGAAGCTGGGGAAGAGCATCGCCGAAAACCACGCGATAGCCATCGCGCCGGCGGCCTGTTTCGAGAGGTTCCCCTGGGCTGAGCGCGCACGGAACTTCCCACGAATGGCGCTCCAGATGACGACGATCAATCCCACGTAGAAAAGGGGAACGGCTCCACCCACGAAGATCGGGCGACCGCTGATGTTGTACCTCCAGAGGGTCTCGCCATAAACCGTGAATGTGGCCAGAAGCTTCACGATATTCTGCCCGAGCGCCACCAGCGGATCTGCACCGCCCACGCCGGGCTGGAAGACAGATACCTGGTCAATCCTGGCCGAGAAGGTGCCCGGGTTGGTTATGAAGAAAAGCGCCAGCGGCGCCGCCACGACAGCCGCAAAGCCAACAAAGACGCCGAGCCCGGCCCATGCTCGGGCAGGAGGCCAGCCGCGGACGAATAGCCACCAGAGGGCGAATAGCAGTAGAACGCCGGGGAACAGGCGCGCCCCCAGATAAGTGTAAAAGGTGGCTCCCAGGGCCGCGCCAGCGGCGGCATAGTATCTTATGGAATTATGTCGAGCCGCCCGCCAAAGTAAGAAGATTGTCGCCCCCTCCAACAGTGGCTGCGTGATCACCCTATAACCATCGCGGCTTAACATTACCTGCCAGAACGAGAGCCCGAGAAAGGCTGAGCCGATGATACCGACGCGGCGGCCCAACAACTCGCGGCCCAGAAGATAAGTCACGCCCACCGTCGCGATGCCTACCAGAGCTGACGTGATTCGCAGCGGCAAGACGTCCTGATTGCCGCCCATCAGCCACATCACGCCGGCTGAAAGGTAGACGTAAAGCGGCTCCTGGCCGAGAAAGCCGGTGAAGAAGATGGGGCGCTGGACACCACGGTACACCTCCGAAGCCATTATGCCCATCAGCGCCTCGTCGTGATGCCAGCCAACAGGAACAGCATCCAACCAGAGAAGGCGCAACAACGTCGCTGCCGCCAACACAACGGCCATCAGACTTATCTCAGTGCGGGTAGACACTCTACCAATACTCCAATTGTCTCTATGATCTCGCCGAGATGCCCGGGCCAGGGCTACAAACCATCCACCTCGTGCACGACACGCCGTGAGGTGCGCCAAGAACAACCAGAAGCTTCCATTGCGCCCATTTCCCCCAGATCATCCACTTGCGGAGATGGCGGCACCAAGGTTAGCAGCCCCGGCGAAGGAAGTCAATAACCGCTTTCGAAAACATCTCCCTCTGAAGTTTTGATATGATGATTCTGGTGTCCACAGCCCGTACCAGGTTGTCGATCTTTTGAGTTGCATGGTAGCGCGCTCACGCCGGCTTATATCAAAACTTCAGATCTCCCTTTGCTCGCTTGACTCTACGACTGGTAAGTGCTAGTATTCGGCCACTGCAGACCAACCTTTTGCGCTCAGATTGCACCGGAAAGCACTATGAATGCCTGTCAACGCGCCGCTTACCTGCCGGGAAACGTCACCGACATCGGCGGTCCACCTCTCCTGCACCAGGGCCCGATATGATCGAGAAGCGTGAGAAAAGCTCCAAAGCCTTGCCGGATCTGGTGGTGATCGCCGCCGTCGTCCTGGCGTTTCTTGTGCTGGCATCTACCACCGACATTGGTCGGCGCGTTGTCGAGATC